>NZ_WLYK01000004.1 GCF_009707545.1 Nakamurella alba
ACCCCAGGAGCGCCACGCCGGGGCGGAGCTTGTGGACCGGATAGGCCCTCTCCACCACGGGGCGGGGTGCAACAGCGGTCACGGCGGTCCCTCCAGCAGTTTCGTCGCAGACGTCATCACGACCTCGATCCCGGAAGGTACTGCTGGATCTTCTGTTTCACGCCCTGCTTGACGAAACCCCAGGTGTCCTCGTCCCCGTGCGCGATCGCCGACAGCATCGCCTTGATCTGCGCCGGCGTGGCGTGCGGCGGGATGGGCGGCACATCGGGATCGCAGTGGATGTCCAGTACCGTCGGCGTGCCGGCCGCCAATGCCCGTTCCCAGGCCGGGCCCACCTCGTCCGCGGTGCGCACGGTGATGCCGGTCAGGCCGACACTCGTGGCGAAGGCCGCGTAGTCCACGTCCGGCAACGTCTGCGACTCGGCGAACTTGGGCGATCCGCTCATCGCCCGCATCTCCCAGGTCACCTGGTTGAGGTCGTTGTTGTGCAGCACGGCCACGACCAACCGCTGGTCGTCCCACTGCTGCCGGTACTTCGCGATCGTGATCAGTTCGGCCATGCCGTTCATCTGCATCGCACCGTCGCCGGTGAGCGCGACCCCCGGGCGTTCCGGGTGTGCCCACTTCGCCCCGATGACGTAGGGCACGGCGGGCCCCATGGTGGCGAGGGTGCCGGACAGCGATCCCCGCATGTCACCGGAAAACTTCAGCTGCCGGGCGTACCAGTTCGCGGCGCTCCCGGAATCGGCGGCCACGATCGCGTTCTGCGGCAGCCGCAGTGACAGCTCGTGGAAGATGCGCTGCGGGTTGACCGGATCGGCGTCGACCAGCGCCTGCCGTTCCATGGTCGTCCACCATTCCGCGACATCGGACTCGATGCCGTCCCGCCAGCTGCGGTCCTTCTTCCGATGCAGCAGCGGGATCAGTTGCTGCAGAGTGGTTCTCGCATCACCGACCAGGTTGATCTCGTAGGGGTAGCGCAGGCCGATCCACTTGCCGGACCGGTCGATCTGCACCGCCCGGGCCTGGTCCAGCGGCGGCAGGAACTGGGTGTAGGGGAAGTTGGAGCCGATGGTCAGCAGGGTGTCGCAGTCCCGCATCATCCGGTAGCTCGGCAGGGTGCCGAGCAGGCCGATGGATCCGGTGACCCAGGGCAGGGTGTCGGCCAGCACGTCCTTGCCCAGCAGCGCCTTGGCCGCCCCGGCGCCGAGAAGATCTGCCACCTGGGCGATCTCGTCGGCACAGCCACGGGCGCCCTGACCGACGAGCAGGGCGACCTTCCTCCCCGCGTTGAGCAGGTCGGCCGTCGCCCGGACGCCTGCGGGGTCGGGGTGCGGGACGGCCGGCGCCAGCCCCAGGCTCGACGGCACGTGCTTGAACTCGTGCTCCGGTGCGGCGTAGGGCAGGTCGAACACGTCGGAGGGCACGATGACGCAGGTCGGCGCGGACGCGGTGAGCGCGATCCGGATCGCCCGGTCGATGGCGTTCGGCAGCTGCTCGGGGACGATCACAGTGGTGCTGTACTCGGAGCAGACGTCGGCGAACAGCGCCGGCAGATCGACCTCCTGCTGATACGCGCCGCCCAGGGAGGTGCGCGCGGCCTGGCCGACGATCGCCACCACCGGGACGTGGTCGAGTTTCGCGTCGTAAAGACCGTTCAGCAGGTGGATGGCCCCGGGTCCGCTGGTCGCGGCGCACACCCCGACCCGCCCGCTGAACTTGGCGAAGCCGACGGCCTGGAACGCGGACATCTCCTCGTGCCGGGCCTGCACGAACTGCGGCCGGTTCTCCGCCCGCGACCACGCCGCGAGCAGCCCGTTGATCCCGTCCCCGGGATAACCGAACACCTGCTCCACGCCCCAGGAGCGCAGCCGCTCCAGCAGGAAATCCCCCACCGTCGTCGCCATCGGTGGCCCCTCTCGTGCCCGTACTGCCGGCGCTGCTTGCCTTGTGCACCGGTGCCCACCCGATCGCCCGCCGAACCCGCCGAGATCCACTGCCGGCCCGACCGCAGGATCAGCCCGTATCCCGCCGGAGGTTCTCGGCCGCGTGCTCCGCCTCGGTCGTCAGCGCGGACGCAGCGGGGGCGTCACCGGCCCACGACGGTGTCGGGCGTGGTCCGACCGGCGCGGGGTCGTCCTCCGCTGCCGGACCGGGCTGATCGGACCGGTGGCCCTCGTCCGGGTCCTGCGGCCCGCCGCTGCCCGGGGAGTCCTCAGCATCGGGCAACTCCTCGAGGTGCCCGTCGACCGCTTGCGACCGGCGTTCCAGCAGGGCCTCCTCCAGATCGAGCTCGTGCTGCATCTCGGTCAGCACGTCCTCGGACAACCGACCGTCGTTGCGCAGCCCGACGATCACGGTGCGCTCGATCCCGAGCAGCGCCCGCCGCCAGTCCGACACCGCGGACAGCTCGCGGCCGAAGGCCTTCGACTGCTCCGGGTCGTCCCAGTTGCGCCAGTCCCGTAGGGCCGCCCACTTGCGCATCAGCTCGGCCTGCGGCTCCGAGAACCGGCCCTGCTGCTGGAGTTCGTCCACCTGGCGGGTGATCTCGGCAGACGCGGCGGCCCGGGCCTCGGCCCGCTCCGCCAGGTCCTCGGACGTCCGGTCCTCGGCGATACCCAGCCGCCGGACGACCGCCGGCAAGGTCAGGCCCTGCAGCACCAGCGTGCCCACGATGGTGGCGACGGTGGCCACCTGGATCAAAGACCGGAACGGCAGGTCGACCGGGAGTGCCTGGACCGCTGCCAGCGAGACCACGCCGCGCATCCCCGCCCAGGACAGCGCGGCGATCGACCGCGGGCCTGCCCGTGCGGTCCGTCCCGGTACCACCCGGGACACCAGGTGGATCAGCGAGATCAGCACCGGCCGGCTCAGGATGACGGTGACCGGGACGAGCGCCACCACCCACCAGACGTGGTGCTGCTCGGTGTCCAACGACCGGACGATGCCGACCAGCTGCAGCCCGATCAGGGCGAACACCGCGCCCTCCAGGACGAACCGCACCGACGCCCAGGTCGCGCTCTCCGTCAGCCGGACCGCGGCGGCCACCTCCTGCGGCGACCGATGACCGAGCAGCAGACCGCAGACGACCACGGCCAGCACACCGGACGCGTGCGCCAGCTCACCGGCCTCGTAGGCGGCGAACGGCGCCAGCAGACCCATCGCCGTGGTGGTCAGCGGCATCGTCATCCGCCGGCGCAGCTGCGAGAACACCCAGCCCAGGACCAGACCGATCAGCAGACCGCCGACGGCCGCCCAGGAGAACCGCCCGAACGCCGGCCACCACGCGATGCCGCTCATGCCCACCGCGCCGATCGCCACTCGGAGCAGGGTCAGCGAGGTGGCGTCGTTGAACAGCGACTCGCCCTCGAGCACGGTGACCAGACCGCGTGGCAGGCCGACCCGGCGGGCGACGGCAACCGCCGCCACCGCGTCCGGCGGTGCCACCGCCGCGCCCAGCGCCAGCGCCGCACCGAACGGCATCTCCGGCACCAGCAGCACCGTCACCCCGGCGACGGCGAGCGCGGTGAGCAGCACCAGCACGACCGACAACTGCGCGATCGGCCGCAGCAGCCGGCGGATGGCCACCGCCGACGACTCGAAGGCGGCACCGAACAGCAACGGCGGCAACAGCACCGAGAGCACCAGCTCGGGCGAGACCTGGTAGTCCGGCACCCCGGGGACGAAGGACACGGCGACCCCGGCGACCACCAGCAGCACCGGGGCCGGGAACGAGATCCGGGCGGCCAGCGCGGTGACGGCGAGCACGCCCAGCACCAGGCCGATGACCGGCAGCAGTTCCACAGGTCTCCCGGTTCCCGGCGGCCGCAACCCGACGCATCCGGGCGCACGTGCGGCTGCTCACCGAGGACGTGCGCCCGAGGCTCCGCACGACGGGCCGATCAGTGCCCGCGACCGCGCACCTTGCGGGCCAGGACCCACGCCGCCCCCAGCGTGATCGCGCCGACGACCACTCCTGCCGATCGGACGTCGCGTCCGCCACCGGACCACTGCACGAGCCGGACGGCCTTCGCCCACGAGAGGGATGCCAGTCGGCGGCGTTGCCCGAAGAAGCTGATGGTGGTGTCCGAGTCGATCAGATCGCGCATCCCCGTTGCGACGCGCCCCGCGAAGAGCTCGCGCGGCAAGGACGAACGCACGGCACGCAGCAGCCGTACCGGCTGCCGCGTCCGCACCCGAAGTTCTGATCCCACGGTCGTCACGTGCGCATCGACCCCGTCGACGGTGACGTCGAGATCGATGTCGATGTGGAGCCGGGCGCCGTTCGGTGGCCCGACCACCACGGTCCGGATCATGCCTTCGACGAGTCCTCGGCGGTGGTGATCCGCAGCGAGCCGTTCAGCTTCCAGGTGGCCCGCGGTGCGTCCGGTCCCGTCTCGCGCGGCACCTCGATGTTCATGTCGACGAATTCGTAGTTGATGGCCGCACCCTTGCCGGTCAGGTACGTCCACATCTCCTTGCCGAAATCGGCGAAACTGCTGGAACTGTGGGCCTTGACGTTCCGGCCGTCGGCGGTGGCGTCCGTGCTGCTGGTCATCTCGTTCTCCCTCAGGGGTTCTCGTACGGATCGTGCTCTGGGTATTCCCCCGGTTCCTCGGTCCATGCGTTCCGACGCGGTGGCGCACTCGCCGCCGGACCGGAAGACATTGCGCTGCCGGAAATGTCGCGATTGATGGGCCCCACCCTCCCAGATGCGTCAGGAACGGGGTTCGATCGCGCGACGCCGGGGAATCGACGGCGCATGATCTCCGTCGAACGGCACCTCGAGTGCGGGGCCATGGATGTGTTCCGTGTCCTGGACGACGGCTGGCTGTACGCCTCGTGGGTGGTCGGCGCCTCCCGCATCCGGGAGGTGGAACCGGGATGGCCGGCGGCGGGACATCGGATCCATCATTCGGTCGGGGTGTGGCCCGTGCTGATGAACGATGTCAGCGAGGTGCTCGACCACCGGCCGCCGACCCGGATGGAGTTGCAGGTCCGGGTGCGTCCCTGGTGGAACGGGGTGGTCACCATCGAGGTCCGTGACGAGCGGGACGGCTGCGTCATCAGGATGACCGAGGCGCCGGTGGCCGGGCCCGCCCGATGGCTCCCCCGATTCCTGCTCGCAGCCTTCCTCCGGCCGCGGAACAACGAGACACTCCGTAGGCTCGGGTATCTCGCCGAGGGTGGAGCAGGGCGACGCCTCCCTGCGGACGGGACCACCTGATGGCACCCTCTGCGGTTCCGCGCGACGCGGTGGTCGTCGTCACCGGCGCATCCAGCGGACTGGGCCGGGCCACGGCACTGGCCCTGGCCTCACCCGGACGCCGGCTGGTCCTCGCCGCCCGTTCGGAGGCGAGCCTGCACGACGTCGCGGCGGAGTGTGTCGGGCGTGGGGCGCAGGCCGAGGTCGTGGTCTGCGACGTGGGTCGCACGGACGACGTGGAGCACCTCTTCGATGTCGCGGTCGCCGGGTTCGGCCGCGTCGACGCCGTGGTGCACGCACCGGCCGCGGTCGCCTACGGCCGCTTCGACGAGATCCCCGCGGAGATCTTCGATGCCGTGATCACCACCAACCTCCTCGGCACCGCATACGTCGCACGCGTGGCACTGCGTCACTTCCGGGGCAGGGGCGAAGGAAAGCTGGTGCTGTTCGGCTCGCTGCTGGGCAAGATCGCGGTTCCCTACATGAGCCCGTACGTGACCTCGAAGTGGGGCGTGCACGCACTGGTGCGGATGCTGCAGATCGAGGCCCGGGAAACGCCGGGGATCGGTATCAGCCTGATCTCACCAGGGAGCGTCAACACTCCCGCCTACAGTCAGGCCGCCAACGTGACCGGCCGCGAGGGCCGGCCACCTCCGCCCGTCGACCCACCCGAGAAGATCGTCCGGGCGGTGATCGCCGCGCTCGGCCGGCCACGCCGGGAGGTCTCCGTCGGTCTCGCGAACCCGTTGGCAGTCATCGGGTTCCGCGTGATGCCGGCCGTCTACGACCGCATCGTCGCGCCGCTGATGAGGATCGGTGGCCTGTCCCGCCGGCCCGTCGGACGTCCGGAGGGAACGGTGCTGCACCCGCATCCCGAGGGCAATGCCGTGCACGGGTCGTGGAACTTCCTCGGCCGGCGCACGGAGCACTGATCCCCCCTCCCGCGAGAACGGCGTGAGCAGCGCTGATCGGCAACCGTTTTCGTGTCACCGGATCGTGGGAAGTGGCAGGAGTAGGAGGGTCGTGGGCCGAACAGCCGGCCGATCGCGATCCATCATCGACAGGAGCAGGACCATGCGCGCAGTGACCTGGCACGGCAAGCGGGACGTCCGAGTGGACGACGTCCCGGATCCGGCCATCCAGGAGCCGACGGACGCCGTCGTGCGCATCACCTCGACCGCGATCTGCGGCTCCGATCTCCACCTCTACGAGGTGCTCGGCCCGTACATGACGAGCGGGGACGTGCTCGGCCACGAGCCGATGGGCATCGTCGAGGAGGTCGGCCCGGCGGTGACCGGCCTGTCCCGCGGCGACCGGGTGGTGGTGCCGTTCAACATCTCCTGCGGGCACTGCACCATGTGCCGGCGAAACCTGCAGTCGCAGTGCGAGACCACACAGAACCGGGACCAGGGCAAAGGCGCGTCGCTGTTCGGCTACACCTCGCTGTACGGCGCGGTGCCCGGCGGCCAGGCCGAGTACCTGCGGGTGCCGCAGGCCCAGTACGGGCCCATCAAGGTCAGCGCGGACGGCCCCGACGAGCGTTACCTGTTCCTGTCCGACATCCTGCCCACTGCCTGGCAGGCCGTGCAGTACGCGAACCTGCCCAGCGACGGGGTGTTGTGCGTCTTCGGGCTGGGACCGGTAGGCCAGTTCGCCGCCCGGATCGGGCGGCACCTGGGTCATCGCGTCGTCGCGGTGGAACCTGTCGCCGAGCGGCGCACCATGGCCGAGCGGCACGGCATCGAGACCTTCGACCCGTCCGACGTCGACGACGTCCCGCAGGTCCTGCACGACCTCACCGGCGGTGACGGTCCGGACGCGGTGATCGACGCGGTCGGCATGGAGGCACACGGCGGGACCGGTGCCGGCGTCGCGAAAGTCGCGCAGGCGGCCACCGGGCTGCTGCCGGACAAGCTGGCGCACAAGCTGATCGAGAACATCGGTGTCGACCGGCTCACCGCGCTGCACCAGGCGATCCTCGCCGTCCGTCGCGGCGGCACGCTGTCGATCAGCGGGGTCTACGGCGGAACCGCCGACCCGCTGCCGATGATGGACATGTTCGACAAGCAGTTGCAGATCCGCATGGGCCAGTGCAACGTCCGTGCCTGGATCGACGACATCCTTCCGCTGGTCGAGGATCCGGCCGACCCGCTCGGTGTACTCGACCTGACGACGCACACCGTTCCGCTCGAGGACGCACCCGAGGCCTACCGGACCTTCCAGGAGAAGGCCGACGGCTGCATCAAGGTCGTGCTGCGGCCCTGAGCGAGAGCGCTCACCAGGGACTGCGCCGTGCGACCTCCCCCTGCCCCCGCTCGTAGTCCTCGTCCCGGTGGTGGGTCAGCACGCCGACCAGTTCGCCGTGCCGGCCGTAGCGGACGGTGAAACCGTCGCCGTCGTCGTCGATGTCGACCTCGTCGTAGCCGTCACCCCAGGCGGTGTACTTCAGCGTCCGCGATCCGATGGTCGACCAGAAGCCGGGCGGCTGCGCCCATTCCGCGGTCAGTCCCGCGGCGGTGCGTCCGGCGACCTCCCCCATCGCGTCGGCGTCGCCCCAGTGCTCCACGGTCAACGACCGGCCCGCAGCGGTGTTCCTCGCGAACACCACGTCGCCGGCCGCCAGCACGGCCGGGTGGCTGGTGCGCATGTCGGCAGACACGCTGATCCGACCGTCGGACAAGGACAGGCCGGCCGCCGCGGCCAGCTCGGCCCGTGGGGTGACACCCGTGGCCAGCAACACCAGGTCGGCGGGCAACCTCTGACCTGCCGAGGTGAGGACGTGGTCGGGGGCGATGGCGGAGACATCGTCCCCGACGCGCAGCCGGACGCCGTCCTGGTGCAACCACTCGGCGATGCGCCGGCTGACCCAGGCGCCCAGGCGTCGTTGCTGCGGGAGTACGTGACTCACCAGGGTGACCGCCACACCCCGGCCTGCCAGCGAGGCGGCTGCTTCGCATCCTACGAAACCGGACCCGACCACCACCGCGGTCGCGGCGCGCTCTGCGGCGTCGACCAGGTCGATCGCGTCGCGCCGGGAACGCAGGACGTGAGCGTGCCGGGCGCCGGGGATGTCCGGGCGCACCGGCGTGCTGCCGGTGGCCAGCACGCATGTGGCGAAGTCCATCGCACGGCCGTCGGCCAGCAGCACCGCGCGGCTGTCCGGTCGCAGTTCGGTGACCCGGCTCGAGAGCACCAGTTCGATGTCACGGTCCCGGTAGAACTGCGGGTCGTGCAGAACCGTGTCGACGACAGGGGTGTCGCCCCGCAGCACGTCCTTCGACAGCCGCGGACGTTCGTACGGCAGGTCCGGGTCCTCGGTGACCAGTCGGACCGGTCCGTCGCCCTGCGCATCCCGGTAGGCCCCTGCCGCGGCGACTGCGGCAGGGCCACTGCCGACGACCACCAGTCCTGCACCTGCCATGGGCTCTCCCCTGGTGAACTCCGCGGCGACGTGACGCTCGGGAGAACGGTTGTCAGGCCGACCGGCTGCCGGGCAGGAAGCTGACCGCCCATCGCGTCGTCTCCGGGCCTTGCCCATCCGGTCCCCCGGTCGGCGCCTCCGAAAACGCGACGGGTGTCGAGAAACCCCACCCGCCGTCACGGCGGGCGGGGACTCGCACTCCGCCGTGCTGACCACACCCGGGGAGGCCGTCAGTCCGACTCGCACATCCTACGTCGCGCCGCTGATGAGGCGGCCCCGCCGGCTGCTGGTGTGAACCGGCGGGACCTACGTCCATCCGCCCACCCCCGGGCGCAAGCGGGGCCGCACCATTGTTCTGCCCGCACCACCCGGGGGCTCAAACCTGAGGCATCGTCAGACGCTCGCCGTCGCGACCGGTGGTGATGAAATGCCCATCACGCATCGTCGCCAGGTCGCGATCAGCACCACGGGGACGAGCAGCAACGATGTCCGACCCATGAAGAGCGACACCGGGTCCGACTCCTCGAGCGCCGGGATCGCGTAGTAGCCGAACAGGACCAGCACCACCGTGACGAGGACGGCGGCCCGGGCAACAGGATGTGCCTCGAACCCGAAGCGCACCACGGCTTTCGGGAGCACGGTGCGGAAGAGATCGACGATCGTCCACAGCACGAGCGCGCCGACCACGGCGTAGATCCACCACGGCGAGATGTCCCAGCCCTCGCGGAAATGCGTGACGTCGCCGTCGTCGGCGAAGGTGCGCAGCGGCACGTAGTCCCACAGGTTCGCCAGGCACAGGAACATGTACCAGAACAGGATGAACGAGACCCACGGGCGCGCTGCCATCCATCCCCTGGCGAACAGCCACCGCGTCACCAGGTACGGGACGGCGTTGCCGATCCCGGGCCCGGCGAAGGCGACCAGCGCGACCTGCCAGTACTTCCCGGCGGCGAGTGCCGCGTCGTAGTCGACGTTCTCGTCGATGTGCGCCAGTGCCACGATGTTCCACAGACCGGTCCCGCCCCAGTCGATGTCACCCGGGACCGGCTTGATGCCGACCAGCCATGCGGTGATCGAGTGGCTGAACTCGTGCGGGAGGACCGCCACGTAGTGCGTCAGCACCAGGACCAACGGGATGGCGGCCACCATGGGCCACACCGAGCGGGCGGCGAAGCTGCTCGCATCGTGGCGAAGCGGGGTACTCATGGAACTCCTCGAGGCGTCGACGTCCGGTGGAACCGGTGTCCGCACTGTCGCGCCCGCTCCTCTCACCGCCCTCACACGCGTCCGGCCGGCTGTCGGACCACGGAACCGCGACGCGCCGCGCACCACCTGCCACGGGGACCTACTCCAGCGGCCCTTCAGCATCCATGGAGCGGCGCCTCACCTGTCACGATCGCCGCGGCCAGTTCCGTGACACCGATCCCGCCGGCGAACGCGCGCCCGCGCAGCAACAGCAGACCCTCCTCGGCACCGCACCCGGTCGCACCCATCAGCATGCCGGTGGCGATGCTGATCTGCAGGCGGGATTCCAGAAAGGCGTTCGCCAGCCATTGCGGGGCATCCGCGACGTCGTCGGTGATCGAGAAGCACTCGAGCTGCTCGCTGACCCGGGCGGCGACCACCATCGCGGCCCCGAGGACATCGGGGCCTGCGAGCGGCCCCTCGGAGTACACGTCGACGGTGCCGGATCCGGCCACGGCACCTGTCAGCGGGATCGACAGCACGGACCGGAAGGGCGTCCCGCCTGTCAGCTGCTCGTAAAACACCGGCCAGGTACGGCGGAACGACGGCCCCGACGCCAGGACCGGCAACCGGCGGCGGTGAGCATCCGGGCCCGGCCCCTCACCGAGGGTGAACTGGAGGTCCTGCGCCACAGCCGCCTCCGGGCCGGTGGCCGCCACGCAGACGTGGAAGACGCCGACGTACAGGCCGACCCCGACACCGGCGGTCACTCCGGGGAACTCGGCATCCAGGCCCAGCCGCGCCGCGGTCGCCAGCCGATGCGGTAACCGCGCCGGCGCCGGATCCATGCGCACCAGCCGGGCCAGCGCCGCGTCGAATGCTGCGGTGATCGTCACGGGCGTCCCCCTGGTACCGCACCGTCCGGGACGGCCGGCACGACGAAGGGGTTGCCGGATCACCTGCGGCCGAAACAATCCGGCCGCGGATGTCGGTCGCGCCCTGCGGTCCCCGGGCACCGCACCGCGGGAGGTCGGCAGCTGTCAGGAGGGGCTGAGCGTGTTCTCCGCCAGGACCTGCCGGATCCCCGTGCTCGAGCTGCACAACAGCGCCGACGCCTGCTGGGCGCCGACCCCGTACGCCCGCATGAGGACGCCGACCGCGACGCCGATCTGCCGGCCGGCGGTGAGAGCGAGGTGCAGGCCAGCGGGCTCCGGCGGTGGGGTCCGGTGCACCAGGAGCACCAGTGCATGCGCGGCGAGCAGTGCGGCGCGTTCGAAGGCCGGTGCGTCGAGCCCACCCGGCGTCCCGGAGCAGAGTTCCAGCACCACCGCCGGCTCCTCGCTGACCCGGACGGCGAGCACGCCCCGGACGGGGGTCCCTTCCACGGCCCGCCGGGCGAAGGCGGGCCACGGTCCGCCGTCGGCGAGATCGCCCGCCGCAGCGAACCCGGCCGACCTGCCCACCGACAGGCACGGGCCCTGCCGCAGGCTGTACTGGAGATGATCGAGCTCACCGATCAGATGCGATGTCGCCCAGAGACTCTCGGGCCGGGCACCGGCGGGCCATGCGGTGATGCCTGCCCAGTCACAACCAGGGACGGCGTCGACAGCCAGGTCGACGAGCCGTTGCAGCGGATGGTCCCCGTCCCGATCGGCACGTAACGACGAGTGCAGCGCGAGGAACTCCAACGCCAGGTCCCCCGACACCTGGGCGGGGTTCACGTCGTGCTCCGACAAGCCGGACCTGCGTCCGGGGTGCAGCTCAGGGTTCTCATGGCAGGACCTCACGCAGAGTCCGTTCGCGTCACCCTGTTCGACGCCGGAACCGACGGCCCACCAGCACCTCGGTCCGTTGCACGGTAACCCGCACGTGCGCGGGCGTCCAGACCGCAGACTGCGGACACGCATCACATCGTCGGGGGAAGGGTCTCGCCCGGACCATGAGCCGCTATTCGGGGAGCAGACGGATGACGGTCCCGCCCGGCGCTCCGGACTTCGCCTCGTACATGGCGGTGTCGGCGCGGTGCACCAGTGTCCCGACGGAGACGCCGCCCGAGGTGACGGCGGCTCCGATGCTCGCGGAGAGTGCGATGTCGACCCCGTCGATGTGCAGGGGTCGGGCGAGCAGCTCGTGGATCCTGCCGGCCAGCGCGTGTGCGCCCTCCAGGGCCGCGGCGGCCGACTCCTGGTTGTCCACCAGGATGAGGAACTCGTCCCCGGCCAGCCGGCTCACCCGGTCCATCTCCCGCACCGAGGACAGCAGCCGTCGTGCCGCTGTCACCAGGACCTCGTCGCCGGCCCGGTGGCCGAAGGTGTCGTTGATGGCCTTGAAGCCGTCCAGGTCGAGGAACAGCACGGTCACCAGGGTGCGGTTGCGGCGGGCCGCTGCCAGGGCGAACTCGATGAGCTCGTGGATGAGTCCGCGATTGGGCAGCCCGGTGAGCTGGTCGTGCATCGCCCGCAGGGCGAGATCCTCGTGCGCGGCCCGGAGCTCGGCGCGGTCGGCGTCCATGGCCAGGAACGACACCGCTACGTGCGCCAGCAGTTCGGCGGCGGCGATGTCGTCGTCGGTGATCGTGTGGTCGACGGCCCAGTAGAGGTCGAGGGTGCCCCAGGTCCGGCCACGACCGATCAGTGGCAGCGCGAGAACGGCGTGCACGCCCAGTTCCGCGGCGCGACACTCGAAACGCGGCCATGCCATCTCGTCGATCGATCCGGCCTTGACCAGCTGCCCGGAGTCCAGGGCGTCACGGCACGGGCCCTCCTGCAGTGCTTCCTGCAGCAGTTCCAGGTCCTTGATGTCGCCGCCGGTGGCATGCACATAGGTGGTGCGCCCCTCGGCCAGCCGCATGACGCCGACACCGTCCACGTCGAGGGCTTCCGCGGCCACCTCGCACAGTCGGTGCAGCAGCTGCAGCGGTTCGAAGTCGGAGGTCGCAAGGGCGGCCAGTTCGGCGACGCCCCGACCGAGGCTGTCGAGGGGCACGGCGGTCGCTCCTGTCGGACACGAATGGTCCGCGGCCGCTGTTACCTCGGGATCGTGGCTCCACCGTACAGGTCGCGGCGATCCCGGCAAGCGGAACGATTCGGATGTGGATCACCCGTCCTCGCCACCTGGGTCTCGTCCTTAATCCGGCGCGACCCCACGCACGGTCACGTCCGTGCGGGAGATGACGTGACCGGCCGCACGTCGGCCAGGAGCAGCACTGCCGCGGCACCGAGTGCCGCCACTGCCAGCGCCACCCCGATGACGCCGCTGACGGTGAGCCAGGCGGGAGCCTGCACCAGGTGGGCTACGGCTGCGCTGCCGAAACGCAACGCCGTGATCGTCATCACCGCTGTCCCCACAGGTTTCTCCCGGACAGCGGCCACGGCCGGGAGCAGCAGAAGCACTGCGCCGACGGCCAGCAGCAGGCCCAGGGCCGGGTTGGAGTCACCCGCGGGAATGATCAACGTCGCCATGCCGATGCATGTCCAGGATCCGGCGAGAAGCGCCATTGCTGTTCCGGCGACCGGGTCGCGGGACACGAATGCCAGGATCGAACTGAGCAACTGCAGCGGCGGGACGAACGCCAACAGGATCACCGCGACGGTGTGCGACTGGGCCGGCGGGATCCATTGCAGCTGCAGCCCGCTCAGCATGACCGATCCCGCAGCCAGTGCCAGGAAGCCCAGCGGCAGCGACGGACCGACCGGTGATGTCGCCGACGGGCCGGCGCGGCCGTCGTCTTCGCGACTCACCCTGCCACGAGCAGCGCCTGCGCGGCTGCGGCCTTCATCCTGGTGTTGAACCAGGACAGTTGGCGGGACGTGTCGGAGTTGCTCCTGGTGGCGACAGCCAGCAGCTCCCTGTCCCGCAGCCCCTGGGCGCCCTGCATCAGTACCGTCCAGGTGGTCTGCACCAGGGTGCCGAGCACGTGCAGGTCCTGCAGGTCCCGGAGCAGTCCGATCTGTCCGCCGCGGGCCCGGGTGAGACCGGGGGCGTGCAGGCGATCGGGTTCGACGATGTCGTCCTCGTCGCGGGAAAGGTACCGATGGACGATCGGAGCGAGGGCTTGGGTGTGGGCCTCGCTCATTCCGGCCAGCAGGCGACACGTGTGATGGACGTCGGCCTGCTCGGCATGACCCAGCGCGACCACGCCCAGGGATGCGGCAAGAGTGTGTTCTGCCCGCAACGCCATGCCGAGATAGGTGGTGAGATGAGGCATGTCATCACGGTCCTGACTGCCCTGCGGTGGTCGCCTCGATCGCCGGCCGAACGGGGTCGGCCCGGCGCACCCGGCAGGCGGCGGTCTTGAACGCCGGTTGTTTTGAGACCGGGTCCCACACGGTCATGGTCAACTCGTTCGCCTGGCCCTGACGCCCTCCCGGCTCGTGCACGTCGGCGTCGGAGCTCCCGTAGTGGAACGGTGCGAAAACGGATCCCCTGGTGATCATCCCGATCCGCGCGGGGACCTGGATGCGGCCCCGCGGTGACTCGACCACCACGACGTCACCCTCGGTGATGCCGAGATCGCGGGCGTCCTCGGCGTTCATCTCCACCCAGGCGCGGGGCGCGGCCGCGTCCAGCGGACGTGACCGGCGGGTCTTGGTCCGGGTGTGGAACTGATACACCGTCCGACCTGTGGTGAACAGCAGCGGGAACTGTTCCGACGGCTGCTCGTGCGCAGGCACGTACACACACCCCTTGATCATCGCCCGGCCGTCGGGCGCCAGCGCCCGGTACTCCTGTTCGGTGACAGCAGCGCCGGTGAGCAGATCGTGACCGAACGTCTCGCACACGTCGACGGCGGACGGGAACACCGCGTCGGAGTAGAGCCGTGCGGCGCCGTCAGGGTGGGTGTCGTTCACCGGCCAGGCGACACCGGAGGTGTCGCGGAGCTTGTCGTACGTCAGGCCGGTGTAGTCAACGGGCCGCCCGGCACTGGCCGCCCGCCATGCGTCGAACGCTTCCTCCGCAGTGTGCCAGCCGATCAGCGGCGCGCCGCTCCTGGACCGGAAATCCATCGCCGCGGCATAGCTCAGAAAGATGTCCAGATCCGGTTTCGCCTGACCCGGCGGCTCCACCGCCTTCTCGGACAGGTGCACGACCCGGCTGGCGTTGGTGAAGGTCCCGGTTTTCTCCCCCCACCCGGCAGCAGGCAGCACGACATCGGCCAGTTGCGCGGTCTCGGTCAGGAAGAGGTCCTGGACCACGAGGAAGCAGGTGTCCTTCTCCAGGATCGAACGGATCCTCGCCGACTCCGGCATCGACACCGCCGGGTTCGTCGCCGAGACCCACAACAGGTTGATCGTCCCGTCCGCGACGTAGCCGAAGATCTGCATCGCATGGGTCGGGTCCGCCCAGTGCGGGATCACCATCGGATCGACGTCCCACAGCTCCGCGAGTTCGCGGACGTGATCGGGGTTGTCCCAGTTGCGGAAGCCGGGCAGGTCGCCGTCGGCTCCGCATTCCCGGTTGTTCTGGGCAGTCGGTTGACCATTCATCTGCAGGACGCCGGCCCCGGGCCGGCCGATCATCCCGCGCAGCAGGTGCAGGTTGTTCACCGCCACGGAGGCCGCGGTAGCCTGGTGCGACTGGTAGAAGCCCTGCAGCACGGTGGAGAGCACCGCCGAGCGTTCGCCGAAGATCCGCGCCGCGCGGCGGACGGCATCCGGCTCCAGACCGCAGATCGCAGCGACTTTCTCGACCGGGTAGTCATCCACCAGCTTGCGCAGGTCGTCGACACCGACGGTGTGCCGGTCCACCCAGTCGTGGTCCACCAGGTCGTTCTCGAACAGCTCCCGCAGCAGTCCGTTGAGCAACGCGAGGTTCGTACCCACCCGCACCGGCAGGTGCAGACCGCCGGTGCGCAGGGCTTCGACGGCGACCGGCGTCCGGCGCGGGTCGACGCACACCAGCACCGGTGGCTCGCTGCCGTGTGTCCGGTCGAGCACCCGGGACCACAGGACGGTCTGCGTCTCCGCCATGTTGTGACCCCACAGGAAAAGGGCGTCACAGTGCTCGATGTCGGAGTAGCAGCCGGGCTGGCCGTCGGTGCCGAACGACTCCTTGAACGCCGCCGCCGCGGTCGCCGTGCACAGCCTGGTGTTGCCGTCCATGTGCGGGGTGCCGAGTCCGGCCTTGCCGATCACTGCCAGCGTGTAGTACTCCTCCGCGAACAGCTGACCCGAGGTGTAGAACCCGTGGGACAAGGGCCCTTTCGTGCGCAGGAGACGTTGCGACTCGGCAACGATCCGGTCCATGGCCGTGGTCCAGTCGGTCGGTACCAGAATGCCGTCACGGCGGATGAGAGGTGTGGTGAGCCGGTCCGCCGACGAGGCCCACGGCGTACTTCCGTAGAGCCCCTTGGGACCGAGTCGCCCCTTGTTCACCAAGTCGTCCGCCCGCCCGCGGATCCCCACCATCTGCCCGTCGACCACTGCGATGTCGCAGCCGCATCCGTTGCTGCACAACACACATGCCGACCGCACCCACTTCTGCACGTCTGCCGGACCGACACCTGCATCGAGGTGCACATCGACCCTTGAGGGCCATCGGTCGTCACGGCCATGAGGGGTACGCGGGCCCCAGACATCGACGACACGATCATGGTCGTGGGGCGCCGAAGAATTCGAGACTGCCATGCAGCACCTTCGACAGAGGGCGGCGACGTGGGATCTGTTTCCCGGTACGCGTCGTTTCCCACACGGCAGGAGCATCAAACTGCGGCCCGCAGCCGGTGCAGTCCTCCGTTGTCGGTCCCGTGCAGGGCATGTCGCACCCGGATCCGATTCGGCAGCGGCGAGCGGGGAACGGCTGGATGAAGTCCCGACATCCAGGAGGTCCCATGCCCCGATCGTCGCCGGCCCGCGTCGCCCACGATCAGACCGTCCGGCTGCTGCGCAACGGTTGCCCGTTCACCGCAACGGTGCGTGCCGGGTCAGGGGTGATCGCGGTGGACCAGCCGGTTGCCCTCCGGCTGGTGGGGCGGAGAGCCGTACTGATCGGCGGTCCTGCAGGGGTGCGGACCTTCTACGACGAGACGTTGATCCGCCGGCGGGGGGCGACACCGGCATTCCTGCAGAACACGCTCTTCGGGAGGAACGCCGTCCACGGGCTGGACGACGAGACGCACCGGTCGCGCAAACGCCTGTTCCTGGACCTGATCACCGACGACGCCGCGGCGGACATGCACCGACGGGCCCTGCAGGGATGGCGTGCGGAGCTCGCGGCGTGGCCGGACCGGGGCACGGTGTGGGATGCCGCTGTCCGCATCTTCGGGACGGCGGTGCAGGGCTGGGCCGGCGTCGGACCGGGTGGGATGTCGGAGATCCCCGACCTGCAAGCGACGCGCGACCGGCGCTCGCGGGATCTGGCGACGATCGTCGACGGATTCGGCTCCGTCGGTGTCGGTGCGCTGCGGGCGAGAGCGGCACGCCGCCGTGCCGACCGATGGGCCACGGCCGCCGTGCTGGCCGCACGCTCCCACCTCGGAGCGCAGCCACCCACACCGCTGACGCACATCGCCGGTTTCCGGGACACCGATGGTCATCTGCTGCCGGAAAGGACAGCAGGGGTCGAACTGCTGAACATCCTCCGGCCGACCGTCGCGGTCGCCTGGTTCGCCGTCTTCGGCGCACTGGCGTTGATCCGCCATCCCGATCTGCGGGACCGTCTGAGCGGCTCGGACGAGAGCAGTGACATGCTCCGGGCGGTGGCGAACGAGATACGCCGCACGACTCCTTTCGTCCCGCTGTTGGCGGGGAAGGCGCGCAAGGGTTTTCGCCTCGGCGACGTGCAGGTCCGCACAGGCACACGGGTGCTGCTCGACGTTCCGGGGACGAACATGGATCCGGGTCGGTGGTCGAGCCCGGAATCCTTCCGGCCGGAGCGCTTCCTGCAGGATCCCGGTGCCGCCACCTCCGACCATTTCGTGCCTCAGGGAGGAGGTGACAGGTACACCGGCCATCGGTGCCCGGGCGAACCTTTCGCCGTCGAACTGGTGACCGCCACGCTGCGCGCCCTGAGCGAGTCGTCCTGGACCGTGCCGCATCAGGACCTCACCGTCGATGCCCGTCGCATCCCCACTCGACCGGCCGGCGGGATCCGCCTGCTCGTGCAGTCCTAGGAGCGTTGTCCCGGCCGGGGTTGTCAGCCCGGCCCCTGCTCCTCCGTGGTCTCCATCATCAGCAGCGCCCCACCCGGATGCGGGCCACCGGACAGCAACGGCGTGGCGGTGATCTGCAGCTCGATCGGCCGGCCACGCCGGTTGATGGCCGAGACCACGATCTGGGCGCTCTCCCTCGTCTCCGAGATGACCTCACGGATGATGGTCTTGAGCTGCTCGACCGGGAGCCCGCTGTCCAGGTTGAGGAAGTGGGTGCCGACGGTCTCCTGCTCGCGCAGTCCCCACAGGTCCTCGGCCTGCCGGTTCCACACCTGGACGATCATGTCCCGGTTGACCACCACCACACCCGCCCGCAGGCTGCCCAGGATGGCCTCCATGAAGTGGTTCAGCGAGGAGATCTCGTTGGTGCGGTCGCGGAGCTCCTCGTTCGTCACCTGGAGCTCGTCGTTCATCGACTGCAGCTCCTCGTTCATCGTCTCCAGCTCTTCGTTGGTCGACTGGAGTTCCTCGTTGGTGGTCTCCAGCTCCTCGACGGTCGACTGCAGTTCCTCGTTGGTGGTCTCCAGCTCCTCGTTCGTCGACTGGAGTTCCTCGTAGGCGGTCTCCAGCTGCCGGTTCGTCGATTCCAGCTCCCGCTGCAGTTGCCGGAACCGCGTGACGTCGGTGAACAGGACGGTGACACCGAGCAGCCGGGACCTGCCGTCGATCATCGGCACGAGCTGGACATCGAGGGTCAGCGCCTCGTTGGGTGTGCGGTTCCACTCGAGGTCGTGCAGCCATACCGGCATCCGGGTGTCCTGCACGGCGGCCAGCTGGGCACGCAGCTCCGTCGGCCGGTAGGACACCTCGAGCTCGTGGAACGGCCGGCCGACGTCCCGCTCCGACAACGAGAGCAGGGTGGCCGCGCGGTGGTTCACCATGGCCAGCTCGTTGTCGGTGTTCAGCACGATCTGCGCGACCGGGCTGGCCAGGAACGCCTCGTTCCGCAGGTGCTGCACGTCGGTGAACGGGGCGTCCCCGCTCGGGGCCGGGCCGGGATGTGGGTGCGAGATGTTCTCCACCGCTGACCGCACCGCCTTTCGGAAGAAGCGTCGCTTCAGATCGATCGGTTCGAAGGTTGCCGTGTGGTTGAGCAGCATCTCCGCCTTGCCCAGGAACAGCACTCCGTTGGGCTTGAGGGCGAATCCGAGACGCGACACGATGCGCGACTGGGTCTCGGCATTGAAGTACATCAGTGCGTTGCGGCACGCCAACAGGTCGATCCGGGAGATCGGAGCGTCCTGGACGAGATCGTTGCGGCCGAAGATGACCGAGCGGCGCAGATCCCGGTGGAAGATCCAGCGACCCCCACCGGCCGGTTCGAAGTACGTCTGGAGATAGCCCTCGGGCAGGTCGGCGACCTCCTTGTCGGTGTAGACCGCCTGGCGCGCGACCGCGAGGGCCTCCTCGTCGACGTCGGTGGCGTAGATCTTGACCCGGCCGCGGAAGTTGTCCGTACCGAGCCGGGCCGCCAGCATCATGGCCAGGCTGTACGCCTCCTGGCCCGTCGCGCAGCCCGCGCTCCAGATCCGGATGGGTTCGTTGTCGCCGATCCCGGCCAACACCCCGGGCAGGATGTGGTCCGCCAGCAGGTCCCACGCCTCCCGGTCGCGGAAGAAGGAGGTGACGTTGATCAGGATGGTGTTGAACAGGGTGGTGAACTCTTCCGGGTGCACCTGCAGGTGATCGTGGTACTCCTCCCAGGTCGACAGGCCCACCGATCGCATGTGGTGCTGCACGCGGCGCTTCAGGCTGGCCCTCTTGTACCCGGTGAAGTCGAAGGCCCGGCTCTCCTTGAGGTACTGCAGCAGGCCTTCGAAGGCCGGATCCGACGGCTCCGACCTCGACTCCGGCACCCGGGGAACCACCGGATCGCGCGGGGACGCCCCGGACTTCTCGGTGGGTTCCTCCGCCATCGCCCGCCCGCCTTCCGGTGATCACCCCGCCGGTGAGCACTCCCTGTGCCCGGGAGGCGATCCGGCACAGGATCTCACGCCCGCACGCCCGGTCCGGGAGGGGCACGCTTCCCGGATCCGGTCAGCCCGGCCCGCCCGGCCCGGGCAGCTCGTCGGAAGCGACCGGCACCCCACCCCCGGCACCCTCCAACGCCAACCGAGCGCGGAGCGCTTCGGCCAGTTCGGTGGCCTGGTCGGCCGTTCGCGCGGTGGCCGTGGCCGTGGGCTCGTCCTCGGCCAGATGACGTGCGAGATGACGTGCCAGCACCGCCTGCTCCTCGAGCGCCGCCACTGCGCTCCACAGCCGCGCCTCCGCCGTCTCCGACTGGGCCACCAACAGGTGTTGCGGGCTGTACTGGTGCCCGACATGGCAGCGGTAGAAGTTGATGGACGGCAATCGCACCTGTGCGAGCGAGCCATGGCACTCGGGACAGGTCAGCCGGGTCAGACCGCTCTCGTCAGGGGCGAGGAACCCCGGGTCGTCCGCCTCACCCATGTGCACGGGGACCTCCTCCTCCGACACCGCGACAGCACGGCTCCCGGATGACTTCAGCAACTCGTCGATCGCGCTCGCCAGCAGGTCCGCAGGCGCCGACCGTGCCGTCGGCACGGCGGCCAGGGCGGCTCGCGGCATGGACGAGAAACCTGCGGTCGTCGGGTCCTCCACCAGGATCGCACCGCCGGCCAGTGCCAGCATCGCGGCGCCGACGGCACCGTCGTCCAACATCCCGGACAGGATGACCCCCACTGCCGGCAGGCGCGAGTTCGCCGCGATGCTCCCGAACATCGGATCGATCGCCGGCCGGACGTGGTTGACCCGGGGACCGGTGCTCAGCACGGTGGCGGACCCCGCCACCAGCAGGTGACGACCCGGCGGCGCGACGATGATCTCGCCGTTCCGCAGCTCGTCGCCGTGTCCGGCGTACCGGCAGGGCAACGAGCCGGCGCGTTGGAGGATCTCCGGCAACCGGCTCGTCCCCTGGTCCCCGACGTGCACGGTGACCAGCACCGCAGCGGGCAGCTCTGCGGGCAGCCGCTCGACGAGCTTGATCAGCGCGCCGACGGAGCCCGCCGAACCGCCGATGGCCACCAGGGCCCGGGCCGGCCCGGGGACGTCAGGAGACATCACGCAGACCGCCATCGGCGATCACCCGCTGGGCGATCACCGAGATCTTGAGCTGCTGGTCCTGGGACAGGCGAAGGAGCAGGGCATAGGACTGGTCCGCCGAGATGCCGAATCTGGTCATCAACATGCCCTGCGAGATCCCGATCCGGTGCCGTGCCTCGATGGCCGTCCAGAGATTCTCCTTGTCCCGGATGACGGCCAGCGACACGGCGGCCTCGGCGGCGACCGCCCTGACTTCCGCAAGCTGCTGCCAGGACCACACCGCGTCCCGGGCGAACGCGTACAGCGTCCCCACCGCGCCTTTGCTGGAATCCAGCGTCAGCGACAGCGTCCGGCGGAAGCCTTCGCTCTCCGCCCACGAGGTGAGGCGCTCGTTCGCCCGGCCAGAGCCCTGGTCCTCCGCAGACAGGGCAGGTACGTCGCCGGAACCCTGCTGGACCTCGACCAATCGGCGGCCGATCGGCGAGGTGGCGAACTCGACCACCAGGTCGCCGCCCGGCGCATGTCGCTGGATCACCACCTCGTCGGCGAAGCCGGAGTCGAGCAGGGCCGCGCCCACCGCCGCGCAGACGGCCGCCCGGGCGGCCTCCAGGTCCGTGGTGGTGAGCGCCGCCCTCATCTCGCTCCGGGCCACGTCGACCGCGGTGGAGCCGCCGCTGCCTTCGCCGGCCACGAGCGCCGTCCGATCGTAGGGAGCGGTCACGGTCGAACCGAGCCGGCGCAGGCGCGACTGCTCCCGCAACTCGGCGCTCCGCATCCGGGACGCGCGCACCCGCTCGAGCACATGGGCCGCGGCGGCGTTCATGTCGGCGCTCACCTGTCTGACGATCTGCAGCTCGATGTCGTCCGGGTGTCGGGACGGTCGTTCGGCAATGGATGGCACCTGCCATTCCTTCCGTAGACAGGCGAGGTTGGTCGGTTCTCTACGACAACCGCCTGTCCAGGCTCAGTACCCGGTCGGGACCTGCTGAGACCACCACTTCCGAGCCGCGCCCATCCGCGTGGAGAAAGCAGCCGTTCGCGCGCGACGTCGACCGCGGATCATCCGGATGCCGCGGTCGTCGGACGCGGATCGGTGAGGAACGCAGCGATCGCGCGCAGGTCGAGAACCGGCGCCGCACCGGCTGCGATCGCCGATTCCGGCATCGAGCGGGCGGCCGCGGAATCCGGGCTCTGCGCGACCACCACGGCCCCGGCACCGGTCATTGCCCGTACCCCGGCGGCACCGTCGGAGCCCATCCCGGAGAGCACCACGGCCAGCGCACGTGCCCCGTACGATGCGGCCGCCGACGCGAGCAGCATGTCGTGGGGGCGTGCGGTCAGCGGGAGTCGTTCGTCGCCCACGGTGCAGGTGCCGTCCGGCCGGAGTTCGAGGAGCCGCCGCGCCGGGGTGACCAGGATGCGACCGGGTTCCAGTCGATCGCCGTCGCGCGCCCAGGCGACGGAGTGGGCGGTCTTGTGGGTCAGGATCGGGACGAGCTGGCTGCCCGGCTCGCTCAGGTGCTGCTGGACGACGACGGCGAACGGCAGATCGGTGGGCAACTCGGACAGGATGGCGATGAAAGCCTCCAGGCCGCCGGCCGAGGCCACCAGGACCACGACCTCGATCGGCCGGTGCGTCCTCGCCATGTCGTCGCCTCCGCACCGGACCGGACCTGTCCGACCCGACGAGGTGCGGGTGGTCCGGTAGCCCTGGGCCGAATTCTACGGCTGCCCGTGCCGTTGGAAGGCTGGGTTCGCCGCCGCACCGTGCCCCGGTCCACCCCGCTGCAACCGGTGATGCCCCGCCCGAGCAGAGCAAGGGCGGGGCACCGGGCACGTCGCGCTGAGGGTACCCGGGGTGGCGTCAGATCGACGAAGTCGTGAGCGGTTCAGGCGGCAAGCATGGTGATGCCCGGGACGGTGCGCTGCAGGTCGTCCTCGAAGTGGGCGCGTGCACGCTCGATCACGCGGGCCAGAATGCGGGAAACCTGCATCTGGCTCACGCCGATCGCCCGTCCGATCTCCGCCTGCGACATCTCCATGACGAACCGCAGGTGCAACACGGTGCGGTCCCGTTCGCCGAGGCCCTCGACGAAACCCTGGAGAGCGAGACGGTTCTCGACACCGATGAAGCCGTCCTCGGTGCACCCGAGCAGCGCCGCGTAGGTCGACTCGCCGTCGCTGTCCGGAGCGAGCGGGACATCCAGGGACGCCGGGTAGCAGATGTTCGAGATTTTCTGCGCCTCCCGGACCTTGTCGACCGGGACGTCCAGCAGAGCGGCCAGTTCGTCGGGCGTGTGGCGGTGGTCGTCCCCGCCCTGCAGTCCGTTCATCTCCATCCGGAGCTCCTGGAGGGGCCTGGGTGGACGGATGGTCGCGGAGTGGTCGCGGAAGTAGCGGCGGATCTCCCCGGTCATGGTGGGGACGGCGTACTGCAGGAAGTCGTCACACCGCCCCGACTGCCATCGGTCAGCAGCCTTGAGCAGACCCAGCCAGGCCAGCTGTTCCAGATCGTCGGGGTCGACGCCGCGGTGCCGGAACCGGCGGGCCACCGCACGCACCACCGGGCGGTGCACCTGCGCGATTGCTGAGATGAGCCGGCGGCGCTCGGAAGGATCGGCGGTGTCAGCCAGCTGCGTCACGAGCTGGTTGGCCCGCGCCTGCCGGGCGTGTTGACCATCGGTCGAGTCGGTGGACACGACCGGGCCGGCGTTCCGGACGGAAGGCTTCAGGGAGGAAACGGGCATGCTGGGAACGGGCATGGTGGAAACGGGCATGGTGGGAACTCCTGGCCGAAAAGCGGCTGCGGCTGGCGTTTCAACCTGAAGGCGTTGTCCCCGGGATGATCGGGGTCAAACTGCCTCGCAGCAAAGAAGTTTCGGAGTGGGAAGTCATCGGTGCCGGCTCTGGCGCCGACGGATCATCGACGTGTGCGACGGTGACGGCGGGACGGCGTACCGAACGCGTCAGGCCGGGTGGGCCGCTCGTGTCAGCGGTGGCGAGCACGCACGGAGGTCAGAGGCCCGGGACCGACCGATGATGAAGGACGTACCGGCTCGTGCGGGCGGCGGAGAGGTCGCATCGAACGACGACGTGTCCGAACTGCCGGCTGCCGGAGCCTTGACGTACTGGTCCGCCGCGGCTGCGCGGCGTGGTGAGACGGAGCTGATGGACGCCTCGATCCATGGCACAGCGATCACCCCTTCCGGCCGGAGTGGCCCCGCCCCGACGGCGGACCACCGGCTGTGCGGAACAATTTCTAGCACTCCGCCTCTCGGAGTGCCAGTAGCCCGAGCGGGTGATCATTCCTGACTGACGTCATCGAAAGCTCCAGGTGTTGCACCTGTCTCGCCGGGAAAGCCATTGGGTTCAACATCATCGACGGCGGAACGGAGGCGTGCGCAGGGTGGCTGTGGTGATCCCCGGCCCGGCTGGACGCGGCCGGCGCACCTGCTCGGAGGAGCTCGGAGCCGCACCGAACGACAACCGCATCCAGCTCTCCGGTGGAGGTCACACTCGTCGAAGGATGACACTCGTCCGCCCTGACGTGCAGAATCGGAACGGTCGTAACACCACGCGGCGGCTGTCGGACCGCCCCCGGCGACGGTCCGACCGGATCGGTCGCCGGCTGCGGAGGAGACATGGAGCCGTTCGTCGCCGCGGTCGCCGCGGATCACGAGATCCCGGACTGGGCGCCGATCTCGGTGAGGGTCGGAGACCACGTCCAGGTGGGAGACCGCGATACGACATGGCCGGCGTTCGTGTTCGTGACCGTGGCGACGGGGAAAGGCTGGGTCCCCGAGCGCCTCCTCGACGATCAACGCCCTGTCGCCCGGGTCCTGCAGGACTACGACACGCGTGAACTGCCGGTGTCAGCGGGTGATCGGGTCGTGGTGACGATCGATGATGCCGAGTCGGGGTGGTGCTGGTGCACGAACGACGACGGACGCGCCGGCTGGGTGCCGCGCAGGGTGCTCGTGGTGGACACAGACGCACAGTGACAGCGTGACTCGGACGGTCATGTCGGCCTCGCCGACGCAGTGAGGTGGATCCACGTGTACCCGGGAGGGTTTCGTGGCAGTCGACGGGTGGGAACGCCTAGGTGCCCACCACATCAGCACGATTCGACGACACCACATGGAGGAAGACATGACCGAGAAGCAGGACGACCGCGACACGGTGGTCGAGCTGGTCAAGCGGGCGCGTTCGGCGATGCTGACGACGATGACCCCGGACGGCGACCACGTCAGTCGCCCGATGGCCGTGCAGGAGGCCGAGTTCGACGGTGATCTGTGGTTCTTCGCCGACGAGAACTCCGACAAGATCAGGGACATCACGGCGCACCCGCGGGTCAACGTGGCCCTGGCCAACGACAGCAAGAACGAGTGGACCTCGATCGCCGGTACGGCCGAGATCGTCCACGACCGGGCCAAGGCCGAGCAGCTGTGGTCCAAGCCGCTCGAGACCTGGTTCCCCGACGGACTGGACACCCCCGGGCTGACCCTGATCAAGGTGCAGGGCGACACCGCCGAGTACTGGGACGCGCCCACCAGCCGGATCAAACTGTTGCTGGGCATGGGCCGGGCGATCCGCCGCAACGACCCGGACGAGTTCCCGGTGGACAACCGCACCGTCGACCTCTGACCTCGCTCGGCCCCGACGGCCCCGCACCGTTCCTGCCGCCGACAGGGATGGTGGGTGATGCCCCTTCGCGCGATTCATCGCAGGCACGACCGTCGGGTTGGCGGATTGCCCGGAGGGGCACAGGCGGGATTGACAAGGGCCGTCCGGTCCACCGGCGCGGACGGCGAACGGAACGCCGGCCACATCCGGCTCGGACGCCTTCGCAACGAGCCGTCGAACGAAGGAGCACAGGCTGATGACCGAGGACGAGATCAGCAGTCGGAAGGCAGCTGCGGCCGCAGACGCAGGATCGAACCACGGTGTCGGAGTCAACGCCGACGAGCCCAGCGCGGCCGATCGACGCGACGACCAGGCGCCGGATCCCGTGACAGGTGACACCGAGCACCATGCCGCAGAGGCCGATGCAGCCTCGAACGAGGCCACCGAACTGCCGGGTTGAGCGGATCCCTCGGTACTGATGGTCCGGTTCCGCCGCGTCCTGCGGTGCCGAATTCCGATCAGATCAGGCTGCATCCCTCAAGTGACGGGATCTCGCAGGCGTCGGCCGGCCTGTGCCTCCGCGAAGGCGACCGCGCCCAGTTCTCCGGCATCGGGTCCGAGATGCTGCAGTGCTTCACGATGGATCCGGGCGACGGCATCGCCCACGACGTGGGGTAGATCGTGCCGATCGGCCTCCCACAGCAGCGAGTCGAGCTCCTCGACCACCCGGTCCAGGCCGAAGGAGTGCAGGTAGTCGCCGGCCAGCACGCCGGGCCAGTCGCGCTCCAGAAATGTAGATGCGGCAGGCCCGTCCAGGACCAGGTCACGGAATCGGCCGGGAGGAATGCCTGCAGTGGTGGCGAGGAGCGCCGCCTCGGCAACCATCGCGGCCTGCCCGAACCAGAGCTGGTTGACCAGCAACTTCATCGTGCCGGCGGCATGGTGGCTGCCGATGTGCACCATACGGTTCGAGAAGGCTGCCAGTACCGGGCGCCAACGTTCCAGCAGATCGGGATCGCCGCCCACGTACAGCTGCAGCGTGCCGTTCTCGGCGGCCGACGGTCCGCCGCCCATCGGGGCCTTCAGGAACGGGACACCTGACGTTGCAGCCGTCTGACCCAGCGTGTGCGCGAGGACCGGGGAGGTGCTGGTCAGATCGATCCAGGCACACCCGGGTGGCAGCAGATCGATCAGACCCGTGGATCCGACTGCCAACTCCTGGAGTTCCGGCGATCCCGGTAGTGCGGTCAGCACCAGATCCGCATCGAGCACGGCATCGCCCGGCGACGAAGTCGTGCGGAACGAGAGGGCCGCGGACCGCTCGATCGGGTCGTACCCACGCACCGTCAGACCGGCATCGGCCAGGCGGGAAGCTATGCGGACGCCCATACGTCCCAGCCCGAAGACCGCCACGGTGGTGCCGCTGCCAGGGGGTTGTGGACTCGTCATTCCCGGGATCATCGCACCGCGGTCGTCGTCGCTGGAGCTGCTGGCTTCATGGAGGCGGCCCGCCATCGGCGGGCACCGCGATGTCACGACCCGCCGGTCCGCGACGTGGGAACCGCCCCTGACGGCGACCGACGCGAATTGCGTCCGCTACCCGCGCTGAGGGATACCCGAAGAATCAGCGGTCGTGGCCGGGATCGGGTGTCTGCAGCCCGGTGGTGGACGTGTCGGGCACCGTGGAGGTCGGTCCCTCGGTGCCGGACCCGTTCCCGAAAATCAGGGCCAACACCAGGATGACGGCAGCGAGCAGGACGAACAGTGCCGGCAGGACGACGTTCTTGCGCTTCCAGATGGGCGTGGTGTTGGTGGTCATGATTCTTCGAACCTTGAGGTCGCGGTCCGCATCGTCAGTTCCCCGGGCTGTCGGCGATGCGGATCTCCTGCTCGGCGGTGGCCTGGATCAGTGCCAGCAACTCGGGATCCAAGCCGGGCGAGAACTCTTCCTTTCGCTCGGGTGAGATCGACATCGGGAAGCCCTGCGGCATCACATCTGTGGTGAGTTCCGTGCCGTCGTTCGACGGGGACGCCCCGCGGTAGAGCTTGTCGGCCTCGGACAGGTTGTCCGCGCTGAAGGTGTACTGCACGCTCTGCAATCCGCGGTCGACGAGCTTCTTGACCTCCGGAAAGCGTTCGGCGTTGGTCTTCGGGATCGGCAGCACCTTGCCCCAGTCCACTCCCAGGCTCTCCAGCGCCTTGGCAAAAGCGTTCTCGTGGGCCTGGTCCCGCACGATGAGATAGGCGATCGTCGAGCGGGCGGTCTTGTTGTCGGTCATCTCGTAGATCCGGCACTTCTGCAGCCGCCCGGTCGACTCGAGCATCAGGTTGTACAGCAGGTCCAGCACCAGGTTGCCGCTGTTGTACACATAGGAACCGGACCACGGATTGCCGGCCGCGTCCACCGGCAGCGCCCCCTGCGCACCCACGAGGTAGTGGTGGATGTTGCTGTGGTCCAACGCGATCGACAGCGGCGTCGCACCCCGGGCGCCGGGCTTGTCCACCGGATCGTTCTTGCGGCCCTGGTAGGCCGGCGAGCCGTCCAGCAGCCGGGAGATCGTCGTTCCGATCAGCTCGACGTGACTGATCTCCTCGGTGCCGACCCCCTGCAGCAGATCCTTGTAGGGCTTGGACTTCACATCGCCGCGGAAGTTGATGCTCTGGAACAGGTACTGCATCATCGTCCGCATCTCGCCGAACTGCCCGCCCAACCCCTCCTGCAGGGCATTCGCGGCGGCGGGATCCGGTTCGTCGACGGCAATCTCGTTGATCAACAGCTCGGTGTGCAGATACATCGGGTACTCGTTTCTTCTCGAGGGTGACGGGTCCCGCGGCAGCCGCACGGTCCGGGACGCAGAGTCGGTCAGCCGGTGCCGTCGGCGACGGCCACGTTGTACCGGTCGGTGAATCGGCGCCGCAGTTCGGTGATGGATGCCAGAGTCGACTGCGCATCGCCGGGCGGAAGATCCTCCACCGAGGACGCGAGCTCGTTCAGCCGGGTCAACACGGTATCGAGCTCGCTCGCCGAGAGCTGTTGGTGTCGCTGTTCGATCGCGCGCAGCTCCGCGTTCATCTGCTCGGGGTTCATCGGTCTGACCTCGACCCTCCGGCGTACCGCCGTTTGCGTCGTACCGGCCGGTCGGCTTCAGCAGGTACGAACCCGGTAGCCACCGTGGCACATCCCAAACAACCCCGCGCCTGACCCGGATCGGTCTCCGTCACCGAACAGCGCTCGGAAGGAATGTGCGCGAGGGCAAGGCCGGGGCATCGTTGTCGCCGGGCATCGATGTCGCCGTGCGTCGGCGTCGATCTGCCCTTCTGCAGTGGACCGCACCGACAGCAACGAGCCCCGCCCACCGGTGTGGTGGGCGGGGCTCCCGCGTCCAGGGTCGAGGCTCAGCGACCCATCGCGTCCTTCGCGGCGTCCTCGACCTTGTCTCCGGCCCGCTTCACGTTCGCCGATGCCTGATCGGCCTGGCCTTCGGCCCGCAGATCGTCGTTGTTCGTGGCGCGGCCCGCTGCTTCCTTGACCTTGCCGCCGGCTTCCTCCGCCGCGTGCTTCACCTTGTCGCCCATGCTCATGGTCGATACTCCTTCGGATCGAACCCCCGTCTGTGGACGGAGAACCAATGCCCACGAACGCCCGTCGGCAAACCGGCACGAGCCACCCACCACCGACGCCCGTCGTCACCGTTGGGCGGACGGTGACACGGGGTACCGCCACGACATGACAGATGAGCAGGATGAGAAGTCCGCTGCAGCCGCCTATTTTCACGAGTCGGAGCGTGTGCTGTTCGAGATCCTGAACCAGTCCGACCCCGACCCGGACGCGTGGGCAGCGGCCTGGGAAGCGTTCGAGTTGTCGACGGGTCGACTTGCCGCCGCCTGGGGACGTGGACCGTCGACCGACTGACCCGCCCGGCGGCCGCCGGGGCACGGACGCTATGAGATCGCCGGCACCTCGGAGCTGCCTGTCGTTCGGCATCACACGGCTGGGGTACAGGAGGTGACCGGCGGCGCCGGACATCGCGTTTTTCAACCCCAGAACAGGTGCGGCGCTGCAACACCTTCGGAGCGAGAGTTGAGGATCGAATGGATCATGTCGATCGCGAGTCCGGCGTCGACCCGCAGCGGTCGCGCCGAGGGTTTCAGCGGGATGACACCAGATGGATGCAGCAACTGACAGCCGTTGCAGCCCACGTCGAGCGGACCGGCCGCCTGCCCTCGGCGAGCAGGAACGCCGATCCCCAGGAGCGTCCACTAGGGGTCTGGTTGACCAATCAGCGTCGGGACCACCTCATCGGTTCGATGCCCGTCGACCGGGTCGCCAGGCTTGATGCCCTGGTCCCGACCTGGGCCGGGAAGAGCGGGCCGCGCCGGGACCGCTGACTCGTTGGGACGATCGGCGTGGAGCTTCCCGCGGTCCATCATGGGTCAGACCGGGGCGCTCGACGTTGCAGGACCTACGGTGAGCCTGGCCCAGGAAGTTGCTGACTGCCTTCGCCACGGCGAGCGGCTTGCCACTGTTCCACGGTCCGTCATGGCCAAGACCTTCGTGCTGGGCGTGGCGGGCATCAGGCAGAACCTGGACCAGCCGTCGTGCCGACTCTTGCAGGAAGGCAGGGGTTCTCGAGCCTGACAGCACCAGGACCGGCTTGTCGACCGTTGCGAAGGTACCCATCTGCCCGTCGATGCCGAGAGATCCCTTCCGGGTAGAACGGCGGCTCGTACACCACCGCCCGTTCCCCAGGTCGAGGGTGCGTGCCGCTTCGAGAGTGATGACCGCACCCGAACTCAGCCCGAACACGTACGCCGCACCGGTCGACTTCATGACGGCCGGCCGGACAGACGGAACGGGGACTTGACGGAGGGGTCGAATCGAGCTCCACGGTCGGGCGGGCCTAAGCAGGTTGTGTCCCATCAGCTTTTCCTGCAGGTGGGTCGAAGAGCGGGCCGATGAGGCGCCGGCCCTCGCCCACGTCGTGGAGGACGCCGCGCCGGAGTTGCTCCAGGGGTGCGTCTGATGTGGCGTAGCGCAGCAGTGCGCTCAGGTGCACCCGCCACAGACCGATCAGAGCGCCGGCCCGGATCTGGTTCGTGGGTGAGAGCGGGTCGGATCCGTTGCCTGCCGCGAGCGTGTCCGCGGCGAGTCGTGTCAGACGCTCCACCTGGTACGCCGCGGCTGTTTGCAGTGCAGGGCTCGACTCGACCAGCAGCACGAAAGCGCGCACCATGCGTACGGCATCGCTCTCGCTGCTGACCAGACCGGCCGGTCCGCTGCTGTCGAGCCGACCGACCTCGTCGCGGATGCAGTCCATCACCGCGTCCAACACGACGGCGGGTGTCCCGACCGTGTCGTTCAGAACCTCGGCAAGGGCCTCGCCGCGGTCGAACAGCAGCGACTCCTTGGTCGGGAAGTGGTTCCACACCGTCTTGGTCGAGACCCCGCATGCCTGCGCTACGTCGGCAACCCGAACGGCATCAAAACCCTGCTCAAGGAACATGGCAGTCGCCTTGTCCGACAGACGATGTCGCAGCTCGCGACGTCGACGGTCCAGTGTGCGACCCCGACGGCTCCCGTCCACCGCCAGGTTCGCCGCTGGTCCGCCGTCGTCCACCCCCGCACCCTAGCAGGCATGATTTACACTCCGTGTAGTTTACACTCGGTGTAAGTTGGGCATGGTGGGTGCACCTACGCTGCCCCGATCATCGGAGACGTTGATGACCACACCTGCCGGCCGCCATCTGCCCTCGCGCGGTCATACGACCCCACCATCTGCAACCCACCAGCGGCGGTGGTGGATCCTTGCGGTCGTCAGCCTGGCGCAGTTGATGGACGTCCTGGACGGGACAATCATCAACATCGCCCTGCCGTCTGCGCAGAATGATCTCGGCTTCGGCGAGGACCAGCGGGAATGGATGGTCACCGGGTACGCCCTGGCCTACGGCAGCCTGCTCCTGCTGGGTGGGCGATTGGCCGATCGGTTCGGTCGCCGCAAGCTGTTCATGATCGGGCTGGTCGGCTTCTCGGTCGCCTCCGGCGTCGGCGGAGCCGCAGGGAACTTCACGGTGCTGCTCGCTGCGCGCATCTCCCAGGGGGCGTGCGCTGCGATGCTTGCGCCGGCGGCGCTGTCCTTGCTCTCGGTCACCTTCGCGGACCAACCGTCCGAGCGTGGCCGCGCGTTCTCCGTCTTCGGAGCGGTGTCCGGGATGGGCGGCGCCATCGGCTTGGTGCTCGGCGGCGTCCTGACCGACACCCTGTCGTGGCGCTGGTGTCTGTATGTCAACGTGGTGATCTCGGCGGTCGCCCTTGTCGGCGCACTCGTGCTGCTCCGCGGGCTCGACGAGTCCGGGGAACGCCAGCGGAACCTGGACCTGCTCGGCGCGGCTGCCGTGGTCGGCGGCCTGTTCGGACTCGTGCTCGGGCTGGGGAACTCCGCCGCGCACGGCTGGGATGACGCCGGCACCTGGCTGCCCCTCGCCGCCGGAGCGCTGCTCCTGACCCTGTTCTTCCTCCGCGAGCGCTCCACCGCCCGGCCACTGCTGCCGCTGTCGGTCATCCTGCACCGGGATCGTGGCGCCGCCTACCTGGGTATCGGCGTCGCCGGAGTCGGGTCGTTCGCCGTCTTCCTGTACCTGACCTTCTACCTCCAACAGACTCTCGGCTGGTCGGCCTTGAAGTCCGGTGTTGCCTTCCTGCCCTTCGCGGCAGCGCTCGTCGTCGGCGCCGGCATCTCCGGATCACTGCTCCTGCCCCGGGTCGGCCCCCGCCCACTGGTACCGATCGGCTGCGTCCTGAGCGCCGTGTCACTGCTACTTCTCACCGGGCTCCCCGCCGATGGCTCCTACCTCGCCGACGTTCTGCCCACCGTTCTGCTGTCCGGGGCAGGGGTCGGCATCATCTTCGGCTGCGCACAGAACGTCGCCACCAGCGGCGTGGCCACCTCGGACTCCGGCGTCGCATCCGCCATGGTCAACACCGTGCAGCAGGTCGGCGGCTCCATAGGGCTCGCCGCCTTCACCTCCATCAACATCGCCGCGTCAGACCGGTACACCACCAACCACGCCGATCTCGCCCACGACCAGCTGCAGACCCTGTCCGCACTGGCCGGCTACCACACCGTCTTCTGGGTCGGCGCCGGGATCTTCACCATCGGGGCCGTCCTGACCACCGCCCTGTTCAATCCCGGCCCGGTCCAGAACATCACGCATGCATGACATCCACCGGCACGTCGACGTATCCAACTTCCCCCGCGAGATCCAGCGGCAGATTCGAATGAACGACCCCGAAGCCTGCACCAAGAACCCGGCGCGACAACGACTACATCGCTGGGCACCTTCGCCGCCCGGCTCATCGGTGCAACCCTCGGCCCGCTGCGGGCCGGCCTGGCCCTGTCGCTGTACCTGGTCGCCGGTGTCGCAGGGATGCCCTGGTTCGCGGAGGCGAAGTCGGGCCTGACATTCGCCTCCTTCCGCTACGTGTTCGGCTTCGTCCTGGCCGGTCTCGTCGTCGGCCGGCTCGCCCGGTCCGGCGGCGACCGCACCCCGCTCCGCACCGTCGGCACCAAGGCACTCGGTTCCGCCGTCATCTACGCCGTCAGCGTGCCCTGGCTCGCTGTGTATCTCGGCATCGGGTTCGGCAAGGCCCACGCCCTCGGCCTCGTCCCCTTCCTGGTCGGCGACGCGATGAAGGCCGCCGTCGCGGCGGTGCTGCTGCCGACCACCTGGCGGCTGGTGGGACGTCGCTCCTGACCGACGGGTCACGCGCCGACGGGAAGACCGGGTACGACCGGTCCACTCGTCGGCCAGCTCACCAGGTCGGCCGGAACGGAGGCAGGTTGCCGCCCGACGACTGCGCCACGAGCTCCACCAGATGATTGCGCAGTTGCTCCATGACCGTTGGGGTCAGCTTCTCCGTGAGCGATCCCTCGAGATCCCTCAGGACGCGGCCGGCGGTCGAGAAATGTTCGAGCCCCTGCGGTGTCATGACCACCAGCTTGCGCCGCCCGCCCATCGGATGCGGCTCCCGCCGGACGTAGCCGAGCTGTTCGAGCTCGTCGACGAGCAGGGTGCCGGCCTGCTTGGTGACGCCGATCCGCGCGGCGATCTCGCTGCCGGTGCCGGCACCGACGTGGATCGCCTGGAAGATCAGACCGTGGACGGGGCGGAGCTCGCCGTATCCGGCGTGGTCCAGGGCCTTCACGAAGTTGCGCAGCTCGAGCTGAAACGCCATGCCCAGCAGGAAGAGCAGATCCCAGTCATGGACCCGCGCCCGCACGGTATCCCGATCATTCGATGACGACTGCTCGTTCCCCACAGCGCTTTTCCCATCGACCTGCCGCCCGGAGGCCGATTGCCGGCGTCCTCATCGGGCCCACGGTACCGGCATCCGACCGCCGTCCGGCAGCTGCACCGCACCGTCGGCCGGCATGACCACCACGGCCGCCCCGCCCGCCTCGCCGGCGGAGAACTGTCGCTCCTCCCCGGCCTCCACCACCAGCGCCTCGCCCGCACCGACCTCCTGACGGTTCTCGCCGACCGCGAAGGTGAACGATCCGGACACCGGTAGGTACACCTGGGCCCGGTCGATCACGTGCACGGGAGACGATGCACCGGCCGGCATGTCGACCCGCCAGGTGCTCACCTCTACCTCGGCGACGGCCGGGGTGACGAGTGAGGTCATCACCGCACTCGGGGTGGTTGTCGTGCGGTCCGGGGACGGCAGCACCAGTTTCATCTCGGTCTCCTCATCGGTGAGCGGTTCGGTGACGACAGGGAACCACCATCCGGTGAGTGAGTCAAGTAGGTTGACTCACTCACCGGATTCGCGGCATCCACCCGTCCGATCCAGATGGGGTCTGAATCTGCATGCCACCTGACCTTGTTTCGTTCAGTCGGATTCGCTGAGCACGACGTCCGTCGGGGTGAGGACAAGTGCGTCGGGTCGTGACTACGGGGGTCTCGCCGTTGCGGGACCTACGGCACGCTGGGCACGAGGAAGTTGCCGACCGCGTTCGCCACCGCGAGTGGGTCGCCACTGTTCCAAGGCCCGTCGTGACCAAGGCCTTTGAGCCGGACAAGGCGGGCGTCGGCTAGAATCTCGACCAGCTGTCGTGCCGACTGTTGCAGGAAGGCAGGGCTTCTCGAGCCTGACAGCACCAGGACCGGCTTGTCGATCGTTGCGAAACTCTCCATCTGCCCGTCGACGCCGGCCACCACCGCGAAGTCGTACCGGACGCCGGGCAGGAGGTTGCGCAGGAGTGCGCGGTCTCCCGGACGGCGTGCGTCGACCTCGAGGACGAACCTGGCCAGCAGCCTGGCAAGGGCTCGTGGAGCACGGCGGATCACCGCCGGGGCAGTCCGTGCCGTCAACAGCGATCCGACGAGTGCCGATGACAGGCTGCCGTTCTCGATCTCCGAGTTGAGCGCCGCGATGCCCTCGCGGGAGATCCCTTCCGGGTAGAACGGCGGCTCGTACACCACCGCCCGACGCACCAGGTCGAGGGTGCGTGCCGCTTCGAGAGTGATGACCGCACCCGAACTGAGCCCGAACAGGTACGCCGCACCGGTCGCCCGCATGACGGCGGCCACGTCCTCCACGTCACGGTCGATCGTGTGCCGGCCGTCGAACGTGCGCGGGCTGAGCCCACGGCCGCGTCGCTCGGCCGTGATCACCGTGAACCTGGTCGACAGCGCCGCCGCGAAGTCGCGATACGACCTCACGTCTCCCATCGCCCCCTGCACGAGCACGAGGCCAGGACCGGTTCCCTCCTTCAGATAGCCGATCCTCGTCCCGTCTCCGGACTCGACGAACTCCGCCTCGGGCACGTCAGGGTCCACAGCTCTCGGTTACTTCCAGCGATTGATAGTTCGACACTGGAACTACCTTACCGGCATACTGCACCGGTGAGTGCGGGCATGAGTCAGCAACAACTGCGCGACGCCGTCCTCGACGGACTCCGGAGGTTCGCAGCGACCGACGCGGAACTCGGGCGGGAGTTCGCCCGGAGCCACCGCATGCACCCCTCGGACGCCGCCGCGATCGTCGAGATCCTGGCGGCGGAGGGCCGCGGTCAGGTCCTCACGCCGGCCCGCCTGGCCGAGCGGATCGGACTCACCCCCGCGGCGACCTCCAGCCTGCTCAAGCGCCTGGAGGCCGCCGGACACATCACCCGGACCCACGACCACGCCGACCGACGGGTCGTCGGACTCCGCTCGACCCCGGCGATCCACCAGGACGCCGAGGCGTTCTTCGCACCCGTGGCACGGGCACTCGACAACGTCCTACGGAAGTACTCGGCAGAACAACTCCGGGACGTCCACAACGTGGTCACTGCCCTCAGGGCAGCGACCGCCGGCACTCCGCTCATCCAGTGACATCACCGGTTGCAGGATCCTCACCATCGATGCGGTCCGGTAGGTTCTGAGCTGTTCGCAGTTCGACAGGAAGGTGGTGCGCTCGTGGTGTTCGTCGGCACGGCCACACTTTTCCCACATGATTGCGGTACCGCCGGGACTCGTCGGAGCCAACCCGAGACCGACTGACGTCGGTATCACCGCAGGTCAGAGACCTGCTCCAGGGCCTCTAGCTCAACTGGCAGAGCAGCGGACTTTTAATCCGCGGAATATGAGCGCGACCATCATTGACCTGCACCTTTGCGACGGTTGGCTCTCGTTCGCCACATTAAACCCACAGAAATCGCCGGATCGCTCTCTGGAGACTCTCCAGCAATCCGACGGGCTCGAGCATCAGTCTCCTGCAGCCTCCCTGCCCCGGGTGTCAAGCAGGGCGCCACCATGCCACCGACTCGACCTCGCGATGCAGGCATGGAGGAGTCGGCGGCGCTGTGTCGACGTCGACGGTTGTAGACGTCCTCGATCCAGTGGGTCACTGCCCGGGTCGCTGCCGCCCGGGTGGTAAACCGGTGCCGCCGGTAGAACTCGGTATTCAGGGTGGACCAGAACGACTCCCGCTGGGCGTTGTCCCAGCACACCCCGGTCCGCCCGACCGATTGCCGCACCCCGAGCCCGCCGGCCACGACAGCCAGCTGCGCCGAGGTGTACTGGCAGCCCCGGTCGGCGTGGAAGATCACCCCGGAACAATCAGGGTCCCGGAAAGTGACCGTACGGCGCAAAGCGGTTTCCACCATATCAGTGTGCAACGAATCAGAAAACGCGTAGCCGATGACCCGGCGGGAATGCCCGTCCCGCACCACGCACAAATACAACCAGCCCTCGTCGGTGTCCAGATAGGTGATGTCCGAGGTCCCCACCATGTTCAACCCGCCCTGGTCGAACCGCCGTTCGGCCAGATCCGGGATCGCGTGCACATGCACCCTGCGCGGTGGTGACCGGCTGCCACGGGCGTGGACTGATCCCTCGGATCCCGTTCTCCTGCATCAGCTTCGACACCGTCTTCCGCGACACCTGCACACCCGCGTCCCGCAGGTCCGCCAGGATCCAAGGCGCCCCCGACACCTCATCAGGGGCCCGGTGGGATACCACGACCTGCGCCAGCAACTCCGCCCGCCGCCGCGCCCGCACCCCCAACTCGGTCGTCTTCCGCGCCACCCACTTGTAATAGCCCTGCCGCGACACCCCCAACAACGCGGCCATCCGCGACAACGAGAACCTGGCCTTCTCCGCATCCATCAATTCGAACGCCTCGGCGGGTTCGAGTTCTCGGCAGCGAAGAAAACCGCCGCATTTTTTCAGAAATTCCCGATCAAGACGCAATTCCGCGACCTCACGGCGCAGCCGCCCCAGCTCCGCCCGCTCGTCCACATCCACAGCCGGCGGCGGATCATCCATCCGCGCCCGCTCCACCGCCACCCACCAGCCCAGCAGCTACTCACCCACGCTCAGCTCCCGGGCGACCTCCGCGATCGTCCGGCCGGTATCGATCACCAACCTTGCCGCCTGCGACCGGCACGCCGGCGTGTAGCTCTCCCGTTTCGCCCCCACCACAACATCCTCCCTGCCCGGACCAGGCCCGGACCATCAGGATGTCAACCGAACGGGGTCAGCCCCAGAACGGCAGGAGTACGGCGACGTCACTGGCCGCGTTCGCGGGGCGCAGGCGCGGCGCCCATCAAGTTGGCCACGGTGGCCAGGCAGGCCCCCGCGCGTGTCGCGGTGGTGCGGGTCTCCGGTTGGTTCATGATGACTCCTCCGGATGTGTGGCTGGACGTTGTCGGACCGTGCTGTTCGGTGCCGCCTTAGTGGCGGGCTGCATCGAAACTCGGCGGCGCTGAGCGGGTGGGGTTCTGGCGAGCAGGGGCGCGGTGGTGGAACGTCACTCTATCGATCTGGGGACCCGGCGCAAACAACTCAATAAGACTGCTATCGTTACACTTTGTGGAGACATCCGACCTAATTTGCCGCCGCTGTGACCGCACCCTTGAAGGTCCTCGGCAACGCCGCTACTGCTCCAACGCGTGCCGGCAGGCGGACTATCGCCGACGCGCCGCATCGGACCGCTTCCACCCCGGACCCGCATTCATCACCGTGCCGGAGATGGCCGACGATCTCGGCGTCAGTAGGCAGACCGCCTACCGCTGGTGCTCAACCGGTCGCATCCCGGGAGCGAGGTCGGTAGGACCTGGTCGCGGACTGCTCTGCATTCAACGCGATCTATACGACGAGTGGAAACAGCAGGGCCGTCCAAGTGAATGAGCTCTTTTCGCACGACTCGGCGCGGGAGTTGACTTTCGGGCGCATGATCTCGAGGCTCTGCGGTGCCGTACTTTCTAGCTAACGGGACAGTAATGCGACAATTTTATCGAGCCGGCATTCGGGGTGGGCGGCGCTCAAACCCTCAACCGCTTCCAGTCTGTGAACTGTATTGCGCCAATCGTCCGTTCCCAGCGGCGAGGTCGTGGCCTCTCGTTATTTTCGGCGATTCACCGTCTGGCAGGGTTCGTCTTAGGCTCCGGGGATGAACTGCAGGGGCTGAAGCGTTGAGCGGGCACGACGGGGTGAGCTAGTGCTGCACCGGGCGCAGTTGTTCAAAGGCTTCCGGCGATCGACGGTCGGCAGAGAGATCTAATCGATGCGCATCTTATTGCAAATGTGGGGCCCGGGTTCGATTCCCAGCACGACAACAATCTACCCACCTGGGGCGCCAGTGGAGGTGCTCAAGACTAAGCGCAACGTGGCAGCGTTGCTCGGATGGCTAGAATTCGGTTCAAGGGTGTGCTTGACACTATGGCGGAGTGAGCGCACTCGCACGTCGTTTTGGCTCGACCTCCGAGAGTGGTTCCAGGCGGGCTCATCCCCGACAAGCCACGTAACCACGCGAAGGTTGAGGGGGTTGAGTCCGGCAGAGTGGTGTACGGCCCGGTGAGCGCGTCGTTGCGGATGTAGGCGACGGTCACCGGCGGATCCTTCGAGTGAACCTCTCACAGCACTCTCGAACGGAGTCACACCGATGACCGTCCCTTCCAGCATCGACCCTGCCCGGGTGGTGGAGGAACTGCTGGTGCAGTCCTCCCCGGACCTGTTGCGGGAGTTGTTGCAGCAGTTCATCAACACGTTGCTCTCGGCGCAGGCCGACGCGGTGTGCGGCGCCGAGTACGGCGCCCGGAGCCCGGAGCGGGTCAACCAATGCAATGGCCACCGGCACCGGGACTTCGACACCCGGACCGGCACGTTGGACGTTGCGGTGCCCAAGATGCGGCAGGGCAGCTTCTTCCCGGACTTGCTGCTCGAGCGCCGCAATCGCGCGGAGACGGCGCTGACCAGCGTGGTGGCGACCTGCTACCTCCTTGGGGTCTCGACGAGGCGGATGGACAAGCTGGTCCAGTCGCTTGGGATCACCGGACTGTCGAAGTCCCAGGTCGGCGACATGGCCCAGCCTCTGGACGGGCAGGTGTGGGCGGGTACCTTTCGTGGGTTTTCGCCTGCCACTCCCCCGTGTAACATCGCTGCTCTGATCTCCGGAGACGGGCTGCGCATACTCTGTCGAGCTTTCGCTAGCTGTCAGCGTTTCCGGAGGGGGAAGCGGTGAGTAATACCGTTCGGCCCCGCCGGCTGTAGCCGGTCAACCGGCGGGACCTGACGGAGCCGCACACCCCGGGTGCAGCAACTCCGCTGCATCGATCGGTGCCCATGGGGGCGGGGACCCGAAACTCGTTTGCGGCAGCTTGAGGATGGGCACCGCTTCTACGTCCGTAGACGGGGGTTCGATCCGAAGGAGCATCGACCATGAGCATGGGCGACAAGATCAAGCACGCGGCCGAGGAGGTCGGCGGCAAGGTCAAGGAGACCGCCGGCCGGGCGACGAACAACGAGGACCTGCAGGCCGAGGGTCAGGCCGACCAAGCCTCGGCCAACGTCAAGCAGGCCGGCGACAAGGTCGAGGACGCAGCCAAGGATGCTCTCGGCCGCTGAATTCGTCGAGTCTCGCGAAGCCCCGTTCACCAATCTGGCGGACGGGGCTTTCGTGTCGGGCAGGGTAATTCGATCAAGGCGGCGCCGCCGGCCGGGGGGGTGAGCCGGCGGCGCCTTCGGCTCAACCCTGTCAGGGGGGTGACATCGGGGAGCCGCACGAGCAGTGTGCCCCTGGATTCTCTGCTAACACGCGACCCAAATGTGAGGGGGGCCACGCCCGGCAGTCGGGCCGGACGTGGCCGCACCCCTCGTGGGTCAGCCAACCAGCGAGGGACAGTCGTGGCCAGCCGGGAGCGGACCCTACGGGACCGGAGGCAAGGGAAGCCAATCGTGCTCTACACATGGGGGTGAGCCCCGCCCGGGCAGGCTTCACGGGCGGAGCTCAGATGTTGATGTCGGGCTGACTGCACCCGGGGAGAAGCGGTCAGTCCGACGGTTGACATTCTATTCTCGGGCACCGACGGTCCCCCTTGAGCAGGGGCTTTCGGCAACCGGCCGACCATCCGAAGCTGTCAGCCGTCCAGGTGTACTTTCGCGCATATGTAGATCGGGCCGGGGTTGCCGGCAGTCAGGTTCGATGGCGGGATGCGGTGCGCGAGCTGGACCCATTCACGATTCTTCGGCAGGCCGCAACGACCGCAGGTCTGCCACCTGTCGGGGTCATATGCGGGCACATGCTCCAAGGTGTCCCCCCGGGTCTCAGGTCACGCATCCGGAGTCGCGAGCTCAACCTTTCCACCTCCTTCCACCGCAATGTGTAGTCCCCTCGTCACTCTCAGTGGACAGAACAGTGGCCTACCGTAGGTCAAAATCGCCCGTTGGAGTGCGTGTCGCAACGTCAACTCCGTCTACATGACCGGCAGAGGCGTTGGCTCCGCACTGAGTCGAGTAGGAGGGCTCTCCGATGAGGACCCGTCACTTCGCTCTGCATGTGGTGTCCATCCCCGATGCGGACGACGGTCTGTCGTGCGAGTTCCGCACCCTGCTCAAGGGGGCCCTATTCCTCGAGGGCTCGGGTCATATCAACGGGGAGTGCGGTGCTTGCGGGCACACCTTGATGCGGGGTATCACCGGTCTCCCCGGAATCGTGTTCGTGTGCCCCGGTACTCGAGCGGCAATGCGGTTCCTCCCCCGGGCGCGGAGACCACTCAAGCGGAGAGCTTGGCCCAACGGGCGCTGCAGTCCGCGCTCTGGTAACTGTGCAGGCCGGGCACGGGGACCCGGTGGGTCAAGGCCGTAACAAGCGAGCGACAAGGCGGGAACGTCAGGGTGAGGAGCATCGTCGCTTCAACCCGACAGGAGACCCGGCCGTCATGGCTATGCCCTACGCACGCTCCCCGCGGTGACCCCCTCCGTGCGGCCCGGGTTCAGATCTTCCGCCTACCCCTCCATGCCGGCATCGCGAGATCGAGTCGCTGAATGCGGTCGGGCGACAACGCCCCGCAGGAGTGCTCGCGCCGCTGATACCCCAACCACTGGGACAGAGAATTCTCGGCCGGATCGATGGACGGGCCGTGCCTTGGCATCCGACCAAACGTCCCTACGAACGCGACAAGACCCTCCAAGCGAGCGTCCCAGGCCGCATCGTCACGCTGGAAACCCCTTGTCACGGTCACGATGTCGGATATCCGATCGGTCGTCGTTGCCGATTGGGAGCGGCCCCGCCGGCTGCGTGTCTGAACCGGCGGGACCTACGTCCATCCGCTCATCCCCGGGTGGCAAGCGGGGCCGCACCGGATCCCTGCCCTGCAGACTGCGTTACGAAACGGGTCGCGCGCCGATCCTTGACCTTGCAATGCCGAGGTGTCTCCGTGCCCTAGGGTTCCTGCGTGGCTTCCATCACCTCCGTGACCATGACCGACGACCTTGACGGCAGCAAGGCCGCCGAGACCGTCGCCTTCGCGCTCGACGGGGCGGACTACGAGATCGACCTGTCCAAGCGCAACGCCGCCGCCCTACGAAAGGCTCTCGCCGCCTTCATCGAGGCTGGCCGGCGTCAGCCGCGGACCGTGAAGTCTCGCCGCCCGGCCGACAAGCCCGGAGCAGCCGAGCGGGCAGCGCACCGCGCACACCTCTCCAAGGTGCGCACCTGGGCGGCGGCAAACGAGATGGAAATCAGCGACCGCGGCCGACTCCCGGAGGCCGTGCTCGAGGCCTACGACGCTGCTCAAGGCTGAGAACGGACGCCGATCGCTAGGCGCCAACCTCGACCAGATTGCCATCCTCGGTTCTCAGCCAGCTCACTCCTGTTGAATCCCGAAAGCTAATCCGGGCCGCTACTCCAGCTCTCTCGCTGGCAAGGTCGAGCACCACACTGTTGAGGTACCTAAAGAACAAGTCTGACTCATCTCCCGAGTTCAGAGGGAACGATTGGAGTCCTAAAAGTGCGATGACAGACCAGGTGTAGTGCATTGGCGAAATGTCTGGCTCTGACCCTTGGTACTCCACTCGAAGGTTGTAGACAGGCTTTCCGACCTATTGGAGGCGCAAACGTACCACTGTGAGGGTTTCCCATCTATGAAGAACCACCCGGCCACAAGCGATGCTTGGTGTCGTCGCCTGTCCATCTCGGCTCGCCCATCCCGTCGACGTTCTCGCTGCAAGGCCCTCCAGGTGAAAACCGCGGCAGCAAGGGCGCTAACAAAGGCGCACCACGTGGGGACATTTCCCCGGTCCAGGACCACTTTAGGGCTGCTCAGGCCTTGATCGCTCCGCTGGTCGATCCAAAGAACGACGCGGAGTCGCCGAAAAACGATCGGTAGTACTGGTTGGCGGCGCGGTGAGGGTGCCGGTGGCGGAGGCTCCGGCCTTGACGTAAGCGGCCACCTTCAACGGGCCGGATGGGGTGGGGGCGGTCTGGATGCCGATCACGCGGTTGCCGTATGGGATCAGTCCGCTGGCGCTGGGGTCGTAGCGCTTCGCGGCCGCGGTGACGTTGGTGCGCGCACCGGTGGCGCGAGAAGCGGCGACGCCGGCCGATCCGGCGAACTTGATGGTGGTGTTGGTGTCTTGATGGTGGAGTTGGTGTACTGCCAGCGCAGTGTCCGGTCGTGGGCGTACCCGTTGCCGTCGGCAGTCGAGTAGACCCCTGGGCGGATCTCCCAGTCGTAGATGTCGGCGTACTCGGTGCGGACGCCGTCCCAGAAGAGGAAGTCGATGGTGCCGGCAGGCACGTACAGGTCGGCGGCGGCGTACTCGAAGTAGCCCTCGCAGCCGCTCAGCGTGACGGGTACCAGCTTGTTCGGCCGGTCCACCGCAATCCGCGCCGGGAGGTTGGCGCGGACCGTGCAGACCGGGTCGGCAGCTGCGGTGGTCGAGTGGCGGCCGCGTGGGTGGTCCCTACGGGGCTCAGGCCTAGCGAGGCAAACGATGCCAATCGTGGCGGTCTTGATGCGCTGGAGCATGGATGTCGCCTTTAGACAGTGGAGGGCGCTGCGATTTGCCCCCGTTCGCGACGACGTTATCGAAGGGGCTGTCGCACTGGGAAGGATGGACCAGGGCCCGGTTGGGGGTTGTCTGGTCGTAGAGGTTCGGGGTGCTCTACGGTCGTTGGAATGATGGCTCAGGACTCGTGCACCGTGGTGTACGGCGACCGCCGCGTGTCGGAGATCCCGCGTGACGATGCTGCTGGTGTCAGCGGTCGACCGCCACGAGATCCGCGAAGCGATCCGCCACGCGTACCCGACCTTGACCTGCCCGCATCCAGACTTCGCGCTGACCATGATTCAGTGAGGCCGCGCGACACGGTCGTCGTGATGGCGAGTCTGGCGCAGATGCTGGCTAACCGCGGGACGGGCGATCAGGATGCGCGGAGGCGGTTGCAGCAGTACGCGCGGAGGTTGCAGGCGACTCCGGATGACTGTCTGGGGGCTGTGCGGTACCTCACCGATACGACGCTGCCGGAGGAGGACTCACCGTCGGATCGGGTGCGGGCGAGGGCTGGTCTGCCCAGTCGGGCGGAGGAGCTGACGGCTGTGCTGACGGCCAGGGAGTGGCTGGAACGGTTGGCGGAGGTCCTGTGATCGACGATGGAGCCCCTGAGTCCCCGGTGCCCTGCTGCAGACACTCCGGTGATGGATTGGCCGGCACTGCTGAACCGGACGCAGGCCGCCGCCTACCTCGGGGGTATTTCACTCACGTCGCTGCGGGCCCTGCAGACCGGAAGGCGATCCCAAAGGTTTACGTGTTGTCAATGCCGCGGTATCGGCGGGCCGACCTTGACGCCTACGTGAGACATCTACGGACCAAGTTCTGATCGCTGCTGTCAATCGCGGTGGGTGTTCCGTCGGCATCGGCGGCGATCCAGCCACAGCAGAGCGATGTTGGCGAGGCACGCGGCCCAGATCCCGGCGATGCCGGCGCTGAGCGCTGACCTCCATGGATCGTCGAAGCTGGTGGTAAGCATGCTGACCACGAATGCCGCTGCACCGATGCCAAGCCCGATGATTGCCAGAAGCCGGTTGGCGGAAGGGATCCCGGGCGTCATCTACGGCCCCGGGGACGGCGGCGCCGCTGGCGGCGCTCCCACCATTGGCCGGCCAGGGTTGCGGTCGCGACGAGGGCGCCGAAGAACAGCGCGGTCCAGATGACCCCGGGGTGGAAGGTGTCCAGCCCACGGGCGATCAGCCGCCAGAGGATCACGGCCAGGGTGGCGGTCACGCCGAGGATGAGTGGCCGTAGCCAGGGAGCCGGTGGCGTTCGCATCGGCTCATATTTGATCAGATCGGACGCAGCCTGGGGAGGCATCATAGGCCGTCCATCGACGCGAGCATCGCCAAAGCCCGGTTCTCACTGATCGCCTCGGGCTCCGCGATCGGGTTGATCAGCGTCGGCGAGTACCTCAGGTTCACGTTTTCCCGGCGACCGTACTCATCCCGGCTCTGTTGCCGCCGACGGCGCCGCCGTCGGCGAACTTCCGCAACTGCCCGGTGCGAGCCAGATACGGCAGCTGCTCCCACGTTCCGTGCCCGCCGGCACCCGACACTTCCCTCGACGACCACACATGCTCGCCGTTCGATACACGCGCCCAGATGCTGTCGTCCGTCGGACCACCCGCGCCACGGATTGCGCCACCGGTGGCGAAGCCGCCGGCGTATTGGGCCCAGGAGTCGGTGAGGGCCTGCGCGGGGACCTTCTGCGGGATGGTGAACCGGGAGGAGGTGTTGATCCACTCCTGCAGGTCGGCGTAGGCCTGGGTGGTGTCCAGGTCGATCTTGACCAGGACGGAGTTGCCGTCGGCGACGACCTGCGTGCGGTAGCCGACCTATTCGAAGATCGCGTCGATCTGATCCTGGGAGGTGGCGTCCTTGATCTTGGCCCTGAGCCCCTCGACGGTGGCTTGGCCCAGGCCGGCCCCGGCCTCGGTCAGGACGGAGTTCGCGGCCACGATGGCTGAGACCATGCCCTGCACCCCGGACTCGCTGGAGTAGACCAGGGCGGCGGACCATCGATCGAGCTCGGCCTGAGGCGCCTTGGTCGCTTGGTGGACTCCCTGGGCCAGCGCCGGGCCGGCATCGATCAGCTGCTGTTGCTTCTCGGGCGAGGCGAGATCCGTCCGGTCAGGGCGACGATGTCGTCCTTCCACTGCGTGAGTTCCGCGGCCTATCCAACGAGGGCACTATCGGCATCGTCGCGTAACCGATGACCGCCACCCGATCTCACCTCCTACAACCGCAAATCGTCTGCCTTACAATAATTCTGATCGGTAAGAGGAATGAATGCATCGACCCTACAGCCACACTCGCTCAGCTCGAGCGCCGTTCAATTCCAGCGACAGGCCGGTGCGTTCCAAGGCCCGCTCGGCATGATCCATCACCGCCCCAATCCCGGCCTCCAGCGACAACGCAGACGTCGTCGCCAGGAACAGCACGCCGTGCCGGCCATCCCGCGCCTCGAATTGACCGACCCGGCCACCCGGCCGAAGTAACTGGAAGCGGCGGAACAACGACTCGACAATCTCGTCCGCGAGCTCTGCACCGATCGCGGACAGCCGGTACTCGACCTCGACCGCCCAGAACTGGACCGGCCGGACAGCAGACATGCTCATGAGACGGTACGGCGCTCCCTTGGGAAACGACGGCGGTACTCGCGAAAGCGCAGAACCGCGATCACCACGAAGATCAACCAGAACAGGGCAGCGACAAAGATCGTCACCATCGTCGGATGGACCACCGCACGAACGGTCGCCGCCCCCGAGGTCACCACACCGATCAACGCCACCCACGCCAACTCAGCCCGCGCGTCCTGCCGGGAATGAGGTGGCCGGCGCCAGCCGATGAGACGCATACCCCGGGACACTAGACGAGCAGACCGCCACCGGCAGCAAAGAGGTGCGGTCCTGCGATGCCGCCAGTGGCAGTGGGAGCACGTCAGCCGGCTTGAGCCGCTTACGCGGGTCCCAGCTTTCCCAGCCAGCGGACGACTGCGCGTACAACCTGATCGTAGTCGGTCGGACCGCTTGTTGTGGAAATCGGGAGTTCGGGGGGATGAGCCCTATGCCTACCGACAGCTTCCCGGGGGCGGGGAGGCCCCCCCGGGGGTGTTGCGAGCTGGTTGGGATGTGCTGTAGTGCAGCACTATTCACCGTCGCGCACGATACTGCCTCAGCAGGTTGAGCCATGCGAGGACGAACACCAGGAAGCACAGGCTGTACACCCAGGCGTTGGGTGGCCAGTGTCCGGTGCGGATCCGGGTGATGGTGGCCCAGGTGCTGATCCCCAGGGGGAGCAGGCCGACGATGGCGAGGACGACGAGCAGGTATCTCGTGAAGCGTTGGTAGCGGGTGGGCGGTTGTCGGTGGTTGGCCGGCATGTTTCGTTCATATCGTTCACCGCGATGATCTCCTGCATCAGGATGCCCGGATCACCCGATGGTGCGGGGTCTGCACGTCGGTGGTGGAACAGCGGAGGGGGCCCGTGACCGTCACCGAGTGGAGGCAATACCGACCCCCTCGTCCGGGGCGTGCCCCGGGTCAGCTGCTGCTGTTGTGCTCGGCTTCGAGCTGATCGTGATGGGCCTGGGTGGCGCTCCTCAGCGTTTGCATGTGGGGTCGTTGTGCCGGGCGTCCTCGACCCAGGCCTGGGTAGTGTCGTGCAGGTCGCGGCGTGCGGTGTCCGCCGCGTCGAAACCCTGACCGGCGAGGCGGGCGGCGATGGTTCGGTGGGCACGGGGGTCGACGTCGAGGTGTTCGTGGGCGACGGTGGCGTGTGCGGCGCCGGCGATCAGTCCGCCGGTGTCGGGGACCCGGGTGTTCTTGAGCTCAGCGGCGGGGTGTTCGGCCTCGAGCCGGTTGTGGCGAGTGTTGATGGGCTCCCAAATCGCGGTAAGCAGTTGCAGGTTGGATGACTGTTCGGCCCGGGAGGTGGCGTCTGGGGTTGTCCCCGCGCCGTAGAGGCGGACCAAGTTTTGCATGACGGCGACGCGTTCGGCGTCGGCGTCGGACACCTGCGCGGGATCTCGGTGCAGGCGGTCGAGCCAGGCGAGGTCCGCGGTCCGCAGGGTGCCGCGCTGCTCGTCGGCCCGGGCGTGCCGTCCGGGATGCCGGTAGAGCTCGCGGGGCGGGATCATCCGGTCGGGGGTGACGGCGCGGATGAGTGCCTGCTGCCCCGGGTCGGTCGTGCGCTCGGACATCAGGGTCAGCGTGGCGATGTCGGCGCTGGTGCGGGGCACCATCGAGCAGATCTCGCGGATCTGGTCGACGGTCAGGCGCCGCGGGGCCTGCGGGTCTGCGGTGGGTGGGAGTGTCGATCTGGTCATCGTGTGGCTACTTCGGTCAGTCGACTGCCACGGTGGCGGTCGCGCGGTGCTGCTCGGCCTCGGCGTCGGCGAGGACGCTTTGGGCCCCGGCAACGAGGTTGTCGCGGGTGGTGTTGATGCGCCCGACGATCTCGGTGGCGATCTCGGTGGCGCGGCCGGTGATCCCGGTGGAGTGCTCGTCAGGAGGCTCTACGGCCAGGCTTTCGGACAGCGCGGCGACGAGGTGGCGCAGGGTGGCGGGGGGTTGGTGACAGACTCAGCGCCGTTTCGGCTTCGGCTGGATGCCTCGGCTCGGCGGCGGTGGGATCTTGCCGTTTCGGCCCATCACCATGGTCCGCCGGAAGGGGATCCCGTCGGCCGCCGTCTTGGCGAAGTAGTCCTCAGCCTGCTGGCTGACGTCGAGGGCGTCCTTGAGCCAGGTGCGGCCCTTGTCGCCGACCCCGGCCGCGTCCATCACCTTGAGCAGGCCGGAGACGACGAAACTGGCTCGCGGCGAGCAGCGCGGCGAAGGTGACCTTCCCGAACTGGGAAACCGGTGCATCCGGGCACTTCGGCGGACGATGGGCTGCCGGACGTCGCCTGATCTGCTCAGGTCACAACAGATATCGATCTACCCCGGGTACCGCAGAAGCCCCCAACCGGGCAGGTCGAGGCGTTCTGGACCCGCCCGTAGGCGATGCCGGTGCGTTTACCTTCGTCGCCGCGGACGCGCTGGTGCCGGGGTCCGCGAGGACGGGCGGGTGGTTAAGGTGCACCTGGCCGTGGGTCAAGACACTGCTCCGCTCGATCTACGACCAGCCCGACCCCGCCTCGGTGCACGCCCAGTTCGACCGGGTCGTGGACCGCGCTGACCGGCAAGCTCCCGCGGTCGCCGATCACCTAGACCGGGCACGCACAGATGTGTTGGCGTTCAACAACTTTCCCTCGAGACTTGGCGGCAGATCTGGTCGAACAACCCCAATGAACGCCTCAACAAGGAGATCCGCCGCCGCACCGACGTCGTCGGGATCTTCCCCGACCGGCCCGCGATCATCCGCATCGTCGGCGCCGTCCTGGCCGAACAACACGGGCGTCTGACTCGAAGGACGCCGCTACGTCGGCCTCGACATCCTGACCCGCTCACGCCGCACAAGCACCATCGTCAAGGGAGAGGAGGCTATTACCACGCCCGCACTCACAGCCTGAACCCCTGAACATCAAGGATCCGAGTTACACTACTCCCGCGGTCTTGACCGTCGAGGGTCCTCATCCACGCCATGGGGCCGGTCCTTGGCGGCCGGGAACTGTGTGGAGCCAGCCCGGCAGCATACTGTCAATCAATTCACGACGGCGGTTGGACGTCAGGTGGCCGCTGACATCTCGGCGTTGGCGAGCCAGCCAGATGCCTGGCTTTCGCTCTTCAAGTGGAGCGTTCAGCGAGCTGCGAGGGAAGTGGCCATGGCTGGCGCAAATGCCAGCGTCTCGTGCAGCTTGGTGAGCCAGCCCTGCTCGTGTGTGTACTCCATCTGTCCCCTGTCCGTCCGCGGCGTCTCATGTAGTAGCAGACGCCTTCGTGCAACGGATCACCGGGCTCGTCAGTCGTGGTGCGGGCCCGACGGTTCCAGCGGTTTAGAATTCCGGCGTAGCTTCCCATTACCTCCGTGACCATGACTGACGACCTGGACGGCAGCAAGGCGGCTGAGATCGTCGACCTCTCGAAGCGCAATGCAGTTGCCCTGCGGAAGGCGATGTTCTCGTAGGTCGCCGTGGGCCGTAGGTTGCCGCGGACCTTAGGGTCCGCCTCGTCGTACCCCGCAAGTCTCCACACGAGCAGGCGGAGCGCCGCGCGTACCTGTCAAGGTACGCACTTGGGCGTCAGCGAACGGTGTGGGTATCAGCGACCGGGGGCCTTCCGCGGTCTGTGCTTGATATCCATGAGGCCGCGAAGGCCTAAGAACCGCAGCCCCAGGTCAACCATTTGATCTGGGCGCTCGGTGTTGAAAGCTGTCGTACCAGATGGGCACGGCCGCATCGAGCCTCGCGACGCGGTTCCCTTTGAGAAGGCCGATGGAGTGGGCCCGGCGCTGGTTGTTGACCCAATAGCCCAGTGATCGCTCCTGCGAGCCAACACCCTTGGCCATTGACGGCAAGTGCCCTGTTCGAGCAACGTGCTCGGCAACGGCCTCCAAGCGCCGACTCCATCGCGGGTCGTCGCCGCCGAGCGCCTGTTCTCCCTTGACCAACGTTTCACCGTCCGACGGCGCGCGGACGGCATGCCTGCGACGCGTCGACCCTTTGGGGGAGCTTCCCGCTGGCGAGGCCTATCTCGGCGTCGGGCACAGGCATCTTGCGGAGGCCAAGGGTCTCGGATTTGAACTCGATGCGATCGGAAACGTTCGCGCGGAACAGGGAGTAGATCACGGTCTGACAATAGTCGCGGTCTCACGCGTCCAGACTGCGCCAGCGTCGTTGGGTTGACTGGCGACGATGGTGATCGCCGGGATCTTGCACCTGGTCTGCTGGCGGACCTTCGTGCTCTGGTATGTCGTCGGGGCCCCCTCGCAGCTCCCGTGGTCCTCGGTTGGCGCACTGTAGTCGCCGCCCGACCCCGCGACCTGCGATTTCGCGACTCCTACTGGTCGTGGACGACACAAGCAGGCAGCAGTCCTCGGACACCAGACTGCATCCGGGTTGGTGGATGCCGGCGTGCGGCTTTGCCGAGTCGGGGTTGCCCGCGGTGTCGGCACAGGGATCACATCACCGGCGTGAAAGTAGGGATCGGAACGGTGATCGACGCGGCTGTGGCGCTGCGGGCCCTTGCCGGGCTCCTGCTCCGTTGCGTTTGGGCGCAAGCCGGCCCTCGGGCATGACTGCTTGGGGTTCTCCGGTGCACGCGCAAGACCCCTCCGACTTGATTCCGCTGAGGAGAACTTCACGAGCATCTCTCCGAACGGCGGTGGCCCCGCCGGGGGGGGCCACCGCCGGCGAGGCCACAAGTTGATCGTCCAGGGAGGAGAACGGAGCTTCTGATTGATGGTCGATAGGCCACCTCCGAGTGCGCTCGAACTGCTCTTGTGGTCAGTTGGCGAGTTCCCTCCCCGACGGTGAATCGCTAGCGGCGGGGGTTGTCTCGCTGTGTACTTCGCCCAGGGCGTCGATGTGGATGCGGCGCGGCTTGGCCCGGTCGGCGATGGGCATGATGAGGGACAGCACCCCGTCCCGGTAGCCCGCGGAAATCTTCTCCGCATCGATGCCGTCGCCGAGGAAAAGCTTTCGAAGGTAGGAGCCGGTGAAACGTTCCCTGGCCACCCACTGCTCCTGTTCCGCTGCTGCGGGGGTGCGTTGCCCCTGGATGGTGAGGATGCCGTTATCGACATCGATACGCACGCTGCCCGGGTCCAGCCCGGGCAGGTCGGCGTTGAGGACGTAGTGGTCGCCCTGGCGGTAGACGTCCATCGGCATGAACCGCGGTTCGCCTGGTTCCCCGGCCAGTCTCGAGGTCACCCTGTCGACCCCGGTGGACGCGTCGAAGACGCTTGGATCGAATCCCAGCACAGCAATCACCCCTTCCGAGAACGGGTGGCCCTGCCCCAGCGGCGGAACCACCAGCTGTGCATCACTGTTGTAACCTGCTCCACCGTGGACTGCCAATAATCCGAACGAGTGACGTCGGGCCGTTGAGAACCGCTGCTGGGAAGGAGGTCTCGACCCCAAGACGTTGTTGGCGAGCTGCCGGGCTTACACCCGGTGGGCGGCTCGGGCGGTCCTCTGAGCACACGTCGTGGAGCAGGCGTGGTGGGTATAGCCGCCCGGGCGCCTCGGGCGACCAGCGCCCGGCAGCCAGCGCAGGGCCAGGCGGCGGTGGGCTCCTCGCAGCGGTACAGCCCTGTGACCGTGATGGATGGACCCCTGGCTGACCGGATCACGCGTGGCCGCCGTTGAGTTGCCAATGCTCGGCGAACGCGGTGAACTCCGACCAGGAGCAATCTTTGCTGCCGTCGCTGCGATGGCCGCAAACCCTGTAGACCAATTCACCGGCCCGGGGAGTGCAGCCACAAGCCGGCCGCTGCCAGCACTTGCCATTCGTGAAGGAAAAGTCAAGACTATGGCGCAGCACGAGGACGTCGCGGATGGAGAACCGGGCGTACTGCACCCAAGGTGTAGTGCCTAGGCGGGCGGCGAACGAGTGTCATGGAGGCTGCTAACCAGACTGTCAGCGAATTCACCACGTGGTATTACGAGCCGCTTTGGCGATGCTGTCGGCATCGGCGTTCTCGTTGCGGCCCGCAGCTCCTCGTCGTGGATTGCACCGCACCGCTCGAGGGCGAGCAGCTCGCCAAGGATGTGCGGACGCTGAGATACGATTACTTCGATGGTGGTGTTCGAGATGTAGATCTGCATCCCGTCGAGAGCATCGCTAGGCGAGTTCGCGCTCGGGACGATCTCCTGGGCCGCGCGAAGGTCACCTTCTGTCAGATCTCGACAGCACCAACGTCAGGGGGTAGGTGCGGTTACCGTCGGCATGCGCACGACGAATCTGGTCGGCGGTCGGAGTTACGACCTCCGCCGCACGGAGTCGTTCGGCGGCGCTTGTGAACCCCTTTGCGGAGACACAGGGCTTCCCCTTGGTCGCGTCGTGAACGGCCCGGGCGGCAGTGCCCAATTGAACGCCAACTACAGCGGACGCCATCCGGGCAGGAGTCGGTCGAGTTGACGCTTGCGGTGGTCGAGGAGTGCTCGTGTTCTGAGGTCCCGGCGTTGGGTGCCGAGCCATTGTCCCAGTTGACGTTCCTCGAACGGGGCGGGTGGTGCGCTGCGGGGCCAGCGATCCTGTTTTGCTCGGAACGACGCAACGGCTTCCAGCCGTTGTTGCCAGTGTGCTTCTTGGACTTGGAAGCCCCAGGAGCCGCGGCCGGGTGGGCGTCGGTCATCGTCCACGGCGATCTCCGCAGGCAGGAGCGGCGAGGTCCAGCCCGCCTGGGGTGCACTCGCACGGTTTGATCACGATGTGTTGATACACCCTGTGGGTGGCGGTCGCTATAGGTACCGCGCAATGTGGAGGGCGTCGCTTCCTGCCTGCATCCGGCGGATGGGCGCGTCGGAGTGGCCGGATACCGCGGTCATGAGGAGGGACTGTTCATCGGTCGGCTGGTGTCAGAGCGCCCGGCCGGCAGAGGATGTCGTGCATGAGTGCCTTTCCAGCCCGGTAGCCTGTGATCCAGGAGTCGTCGTCGATCCTCACTCAGGCGACCGGAGCGGTTTTCGATGCGTTGGTGACTGAGCCAGTTTCCCAGTGATCGTTCGTCTTCCGGGACTGACATCAACCTGTTGGCGCGGGGTGGCCGGCCGGTTGCAGCCAGGTGGGCAATGACGGCGGCTAATCTTTCCAGCCATCTGTCATTGTCGATCTGGAATCCGGACGCGGACGCGGGCGATGCTCCGTGATCGGCGGTGGTCCAGGACGGTGGCGGGGGTACCTCGAAGTTGGGGATGACCGACCAGAACCTGTCCGCTGGTTGCAGCCAGTCGCTGATGGATTCGTTGAGCTGCGCGATCCGATTCGCGCGGAGCACGCCGATCCGGAAGTTCTTTCGTTGAGTCACCAGCCAGGTGGCAAGTCGCCGCTCATCACGACCCGGGGCGTTGGTTCGCGGTGGCCGGTCCTGCCCTTCGATGAATGACTGCACGTTCGCAAGCATCTGGACCCAGCGCGCTTCCCGCCCCAGTACTTGCCTTGGACGTCCTACAGGATTCCCGTTGGGGTCCGCCTTCGCGGGCAGAAGGACCTGGCTGCACCAATCTGGCCAAAGCCGGTCCAGTTGCGCTCGCCGATGCCGCGCCAGGGTGCCGTCAGCCAGGTAGCGGCGCTGGTTGCCCAGCCAGTAGCTAAGGCTGCGCTCGTGCAGAGGGGTGGTGGGTGTGCGGCGTGGTGGTCGGTCGTGTTGGTCGATGAACGCCCGTAGCTCGGCGAGTCGTGCTGACCAGAACTGCTCGTTGGGCACACCCCCGATGCTGTGGTCGACAGGGACAGGCCCCGCAGATGCACCCTTCAGCGGCGGCCCGGTCCTGCCGCGGCGCCAACCGGGCAGTTGTTCGTCGAGTTGCTGTTGCCGGTGCCGATCGATCGGCGGGTTGGTGCGCCGCTGGTTGCCCAGCCACTGTCCGAGCCGCCGTTCTGCGGGTGTGGTCTGCGGGGACTGGTGCGGCCAGCGATGCTCGGCCGCGACGAACGTCACCAGCAACCGCAGCTGCACCTGCCAGCGCTGATCATCCGCAACGAAGCCCCGCGAACCTGTCATCCTGCTAAGCCTGCCACCTTCGAGTCCCGGCTGTAGGACCTTGACCCACTTCCGTGGACACCTGTGCTGAGGCGATGATCGTCTCGGAGCAACACAAAGGTGCCGTAGAGGTGCCCTCCTGCCCTGAGCGGTGCGGCCAGGTGGGCGCCGATACCCATCCGGCGGGTCGTCTCCAGAGCCGACGTGATTGGGTTCGTCTTGGCGTCGGGGATGACCGCTGGGAGGTCACCCGAGACGACACGCACGCGATAAGGGCCAGCCAGGGCGGGGGAGAAGCCGGGCGTGACGAGTTGGCCTTTGAGCTCGCCGCTGACTGTCTCGACGACTTGTCGGCCCTGATCGAACCGGGAGATCCAGGCCAGATCCATGCCAAAGCGTTTCCGCACCAGGTGCAGCAGCTGGCCCGCCATCTGGTCGTCGGTGATCTCGGGTGCCGGCTCCGCCCACGGATCCAGGGTGTCCATCGATACCTGCCCCGACTTGCGTGCGGGCATCAGCCCACACTCGGCGCCCTTCCTTCGACAGCTGCATCGGCGCAACCGTTGCAGCATTTGGGTGATTGTTGCTTACGAGTAATTGCGCCGCTACTGCCTGTGAGAAGTTCCTCGGAGCCGGCGCAGTCATGCGGCGTCGTGGATGAAGGTCCGCCCCAACCCCTGTCTCTTGGCCTGGTACATAGCCAGGTCGGCGTGGTGGATGAGGTCCGCTACTGGATCGTCGCCGTTGGTGCGGGCGATTCCAATGCTGGCCGAGACGTGACGGTGGTGATCTCCGATGGCGAGGGCCACCTGCAACGCGTCATGGATGCGCGTCGGCCTGGCCTCCAGGAGGTCAATCCCACGGGCTGGGATCGATTCGCTCGCAGAGCACGATGAACTCGTCACCGGCCACGCGGCGAAGAATATCGGGACCGCGAACGGCGTCGCGCAGTCGCCCTGCCACCTGTTCGAGAACGGCATCTCCGGTCTGGTGGCCGAAGGTGTCGAGGATGGGCTTGAAACTGTCGAGATCAACGAACATCACAGCGGCTTGATGCGGCTGGCCGCGAGCGCCCTCCAGTGCCCGGTCGATCAGCTGATGGAGCAGCCGACGGTTCGGCAACCCGGTGAGTGGGTTGTGCAGCGCATGTTCTGCGATCTGCCGGTGAGCCTCGCGGGCCTCGGCCCGGTCCGATGCGATGCCATCACCACGTTGGAGACCACCACATCGGCTAACAACTGTGCCGCTTCAGAATCCGATTCGGTCAACTCATGCTTGCGGCGCCAGTAGAGATCCAGGCACCCCCAGCTGCGTCCGCTGCTGCGCAGTGGCACTGCAAGCACTGCCCCGATGCTTTCGCGGGCAGCAATTCGTTCGAACTCCGGCCACGCCATGTCCGATCGGGACCCGGCGAAGACCGGTCGGCCCGAGTCCATGGCGTCTTGGCACGGCCCCTGCTGCAACCTCTGCTGCACCCGTTCCAGGGGCGCAGCCTGCGCAGGTACCGCGTCGACGAACATGCTGCGCCCATCGACAAGACGAATGACACCCACCGCATCCACCGACAGGACCTCCGCCGCCAACCGGCACAACCGACGCAACAGATCATCAAGCTCGAACTCTCCGACGCAAACGCGGCCAAGCGCCCCACCGCCCACGCAAGCCCGTCCAACACCACGACGCCGCCACCCTTCGCCATCACCCCAGTTGGCAAGCAGCCGTCATGACTGGCCTTTGCGTGCGTCGTTGAAACACACACGCGTCGGTCTCGATCCCCCATACGGCGGGCGCGGTCACGTCGGGGGTGTAGATGGTCGTCGTCATCTTCTAAGACCCGCCAGTCGCAGTTCTGGATCAGGACCGACCGGCCCCGCGGAGGGCGACACTCGACCCCGCTATGGCGAGGCCCACAATGGTGGACGGATCCTCAGGTGGGGTAGCTATCCTCGCCCCCCGTGAGTCTGGACCTGTTCGAGTTTGAGTCTGCGGGCTACCGTGAGTGCCCCACCTGTTCGGTTCGAGTGCTGCTCGAATCGTGTGGGTCGGCGTGCGCCTACACGAGGCTGCGGGTCGCACAGTCCGCAGGCAGAAGTGGGGCATGGTGGTTCCCGGCTGGCTCTCGTGTCGTGGATAATGAGGGCGCTTTGCGTACGCCCCCTACCCGCGGTGGCGATCGTATCTAAGGCGGCCTCAGCAACAGGAACCGTCGACCCGCAGCATCTGGGATGACCGCCATCACTGACCCATCACTCGTCACCGAGCCCGTCGGACGAAGTAACGGCTTCCAGCTCGATCAGGCCCGATGGCTGCGGCAGCTCGCCGCCACGAAGGAGTTCCGCGAGGAGTCCGGCCGGCTTCCTCGCCGTTCAACCGACGAACACGAACGTCGCCTGGCCTTGTGGCTCGCCACACAGCGCCGCGAATTCGCGGCGACGGCGCTGTCCGAGATCCGGGTCGCCCATTTAGACTCTGAACTGCCTGGATGGAACTCCGCCCACCTGTCTCGTCGGCGGGAAGCCAGCCGATGACCGAGGAAGAGGATCGGCGCGAGATCGCAGCCAGAGGGCGCGCCCGAGCAGCTGGATTGGACCTCCACCGGTCATCCGACCACGAGATCACCGTCGAACACGGCGGCTACATGCTCGCAGATCGGTCCCGAGTCATCCTCGGTGCCACACCCCACCCGTTCAGCGCCGGCATCGACGAGATCGAGGACTACCTCGCCGAGCATCTTCCACGAGGGCGAGATCTGACGCGGCAGTCACCCACGGCTCCCCCGGGCTATTGACCGGCTGCCGAATCTGAGCGACAGCGCCATGAGAGAGCGAATGTGGCAACGACGCTTTGTCCGGCCGGTTTCGGGGACAGTGGAGTCGCTCGGACAAAGCGACCTCGCCGGTTCAACCCGACTGCTGAACCACCACCATCTGCCTCTTCAGGACGCGGCGTCGAGTTCCTCTGCGCGAACCGCTGAAGTGATGTTGCCGCAGTGACAGCTCGGGCAGATGAAGACCACCCCGGAAACGCCGGCGATGCTGCGCATCCCGCGCATCAGAGTCGTGCCGCAACGGCCACAGTCAGCGTCGAGGTGGCCCCGACCTTCGAGGTAGAGGTTGCCCAGCAGTGGCGTGCGGAAGACGCAGAATCGTTCGTCGTCCGCACCGGGAATCGCAGCGACGGTGAGTCGAACGTGTCTTCTCCTCATCCTCAGCACCCCTTCCGTGCGACGAGAACACTCCGAGCTTCTCTTCATCTCACCAGGTAAAAATGTTGTTTCGCGACGCCGAAAATGGTGAATCCTTGTCCTCCGACTCTATTCGGGGTGGTGACGGTCTGTAACTGCCCGTGGCCACGAAAGCGGGACATACCTGGCGAAACAGTTGTTATCGCCGGCCCGGATACGTGACCTGGTCCGCTACAGGTAGCGTCGTCGCTCGTGCCCGAAGGCGACCCCCAGCCCACGAACCCTCCTCGCACTGTGGTCTGCCGAAGGACCACGAGTGGCTACAGCTCGTGCAACGGATCACCCCCGGACCCGTGACCGCACGTGTTGTCGGCCCCGTCTACGTTTACGCGAAGGGGCACGTCAACGGGTAACCGCAGCACTGAAGACGGGGGAAACACTGTCCTGTGTCCTGTCACGTCGAGCGCACCTCGCGGCACCGGGCATCACCAACTTGCGGCTCGCTGTACATCCCCCGTGAGTCGAGCCGTAGGCCTCGCCGTGGCAGGGGGCTGCCCGGCGAGGCCATCCCAGCTGTAGAGCACGATTCGTTGTGCACTTCTTGCTGCCCGTACCGTCTCGCTCGGCTGGCCACGACTGTCCCTCGCTGGTTGGCTGACCCACGAGGGGTGCGCCACGTCCGGCCCGACTGCCGGGCGTGGCCCCACTCACATTTCGGTCGCGTGTTATGCACAGTATTGGCGGGCAAACTGCTCGTGCGGCTCCCCGGTGTCACCCCCCTGACAGGGTCGAGCCGACGGCCCCGCCGTGGCCACCCCCTGGGCCGGCGGGGTCGCCCTCACTCCCGCATTGGTTGACAAGCAGACTGTTGCGATGGAGCACGGATTCCGCCCCGACGACGAGACGTGGACCGCCCACCTCGAACACCTCGCGCATCACCTACGGGTACGCGGCTTGCTCCCATCCACCGCCGTCGGCACGGACGTCGTCGAGCGTCGTCTGGCCTATTGGCTAATCACACAACGACGTGAAGAACGGATGCGGACCCTGCTCCCGCACCGGCGGGAGCAACTCGACCAAGCCGTGCCCGGCTGGCGCACACACCGCCCGATGTGGGCGTGACCCGATGGGGTTCTCACCCTGGGGCCGACTCCTGTCGGCAGCCGTACTGGCCCCCAACCTCATCCTCCTCTGGGCACCTCCCCGTGACGGCCTGCCGGCAGCACAGGTTCCGAGACCCCTGACCCTGGCCGAGCGAGCCGGGCAAGGGCTGTGCATGAGTGTCCCGGCCATCACCCGCATCAGGGCACATGCGGTGGGGATGGTCCCTCCCGATCATCCTCGGCCTCGCCATCTACTACCTCCTATGGGGGCGCTACCTTACCTCCGGTCGCAGACTTGCAGCCGCGCTCTACACCCCCGCAATGAAATCCCAATCCCCATGGCGATCCTGCCCGTCATCGTCTTCGCCGCCGGCGCCGCGTGGCTCGGCAGCTACTGGACCCTCGCAGCCACCATCATTCTAGGCATCAGCCACATCCTCGCCTCATTCATCATCGCCAAAGCCAAGGGGACTGTCAGGTCATCGGTGTAAGTGATCCAGACACGCCGGGTGCGCCTGGCGGGAAGGATCGGACATGTCGGACACGCTTGATGGCATGACATCGACGTCAGCGGGCTGCATGGACCAGCAGCAGTTCGCGCAGGCCCTGGTGGCGCAGGCCTGGAATGCCTGGAGTTGATTCGGCCCGGGAGGTCTGTTGACCGGGTTGACCGAGCAGGTGCCCGGGACCCGCCCTGAAGGCGGAGATGACCGATCACCGGGGCGACGAGCGGCACGAGCCGGCCGGCCGCAACGGTGAGAACTCACGGAACGGCACCCGGTCCAAGACCCTGTCCACTGCAGATCGGTCCGGTGCAGGTCGAGGTGCCCCGGGACCGGGACGGCTCATTCGAGCCGGCGATCGTGCGCAAGCGGCAGCGCCGGCTGACCGGGGTCGATCAGATCGTGTTGTCGCTAACGGCTCGGGGGTCTGACCACGGGTGAGATCGCCGCGCACTTCGCCGAGATCTACGGCGCCCAGGTGTCGAAGGAGACGATCTCCAAGATCACCGACAAGGTCCTGGAGGACATGTCGGAGTGGCGAGATCGCCCACTGGACCGGGTGTATCCGGTCGTGTTCATCGTCCCCCCGCAAGCGGGAGGTGCCCCATCGATCATGGTCAAGGTCCGCGACGGTCAGGTCACCAACCGGCCGGTCTACGCCGCGATCGGGGTGTCCTGCACCGGGGAGCGGGACATCCTCGGCTTGTGGGTGGGCGTTGGTGGCGGTGAGGGTGCGAAGTTCTGGCTGCAGGTGCTGACCGAGCTGCTCGGGCCGCGGCGTGGAGGACGTGTGCATCCTGGTCTGCGACGGCCTGAAGGGGCTGCCGCAGTCGGTGGAGGCGGTATGGCCACGGACGATCGTGCAGACGTGCGTGATCCATGCTGCCGGGCAGTTTTCGCTATGTCCCGCGGCAGCATTGGGACGCTCTGGCCAGGGACCTGAAGCCGATCTACACCGCACCGACCGAGCCCGCCGCCAAGGCCAGGTTCGAGGAATTCGATCAGCAGTGGGGCGCCCGATACCCGGCGGTGATCAAGCTCTGGAAGTCGGCCTGGCCGGAGAAAGCGGGCGTTCCTGGACTACGACGTGGAGATCCGCCGGATCATCTCCCGCCACCAACTCTATCGAGTCGCGAGGCGCCCGTCACCGGCGGGCGGTGCGCGCCCGTGGGCACTTCCCGAACCAGCAGGCAGCGCGGGGGTGCCTCTACCTGGTCACCAGATCACTGGACCCGACCGGCAAGGGAAGAGCACGATGGGTGATCCGGTGGAAACCGGCGTTGAACGCCTTCGCGATCACCTTCGCGATCACCTTCGAGGGCCGGATCCAGCCGGCCTCCACCAACTGAGAACACATGATCACTTACACCGAAGATCTGACACTCCCAACCGACCTGCACGACGCCCTCGAGGCCATCCGCCGAGCCGGGAGTGCGCACTAAATCGAGCGAAGTCGGGTCGCGCATGGGCATGTTGTTGGGGGTATCGCGGCAGGGCTACTACAAGTAGATGGCGAGCAAGACGACCGAGCCGGGGGTGAGGGCCAGGCGGCGGGCGGAGTTGCTCGCGCAGCTCGTGGTATCCCGCCGGGCCTCTGATGAGGTGTCGGGGGCGCCGCGGATCCTGGCGGACCTGCGTGACGCGGGTGTGCAGGTGTCGCGAAAGACGGTGTCGAAGCTGATGCCGCACAACGGAATCCGTGGAATCAGTCCACGCCCGTGGCAGCCGGTCACCACCGCGCAGGACGTGCATGTGCACACGATCCTGGACCGGGTGGGCCGCCGGTTCGACCAGAGCGGGTTGAACATGGTGTGGACCTGGTTGTATTTGTGTGCGGTACGGGACGGGCATTCCCGCCGGGTTATCGGCTACGCCGCGGGTATGGGCCTCACGAGTCTGCCGCCTCGTAGGCATCGAACACAGCCTGCGGAATCCGGCCGCGGTCGCTGACACCCATCTCGTTTGCGGCTGCCCAGGTGCGGACCTTGGACAGGTAGGCACGGTGTTCGGCACGCTCGCGAGCTGTTTGGTCGGCCACGGCACGGATGGGCCGGGACTTCACGGTCCGCGGCAGCCTACGGCCGGCGGCGAGGTAGGAAGCGAGCGCCTTCCGCAGCGCGGCTGCGTTGCGCTTCGAGAGATCGATCTCGTAGACCGCGCCGTCGAGGGCGAACTCGACGGTCTCGGCCGCCTTGCTGCCGTCGAGGTCGTCGGTCATGGTCACGGACATGATGGAAGCCACGCGCGAACCCTAGGGCACGAAGCCCCGTACAGCGTCGCCCTCACGACTTGTGCGCCTACCAGTTTCTTGACGCAGTCCTCGGGGCAGGGATCACGTGCGGCCCCGCTTGCCACCCGGGGATGAGCGGATGGACGTAGGTCCCGCCGGTTCAGACACGCAGCCAGCGGGGCCGCACCCCTTTTCACCTGGTCAGCGCACTGTCGGTGCTCGCCACTAAAATGTAGATCGTCGGTCTGGCTGCTATCTCCCCGGGTGTGGCCAGCCCGACATCAGCTTCCGCCCCCGTCCTTGCTTCGGCAGGGCGGGGGCGTTTTCGGCACGTCACGTGCCGGGTTCACCGAGCGACCGACTCGCCCAAGCCGCATCATCATCCTGCGGCTTACTGTCATCCCCGTGAGTGGAGCCGTAGGCCCCACCGGGTCCGGCCTGCACCCGGACCCTTGTGGGGCCGCCCGCCCAGGCAAGTGCCCCGCAAGCGATCGAGTGCGGTTGGTGCGCGACCTATCAACCGGTACCGCGGGTCATCCAGGCAACCACCAACGTCGCCAAGGCCGACAACCCCAGTGCCGCCAGAATCATCTACATCACGGATGAAATGCTCTCATCCTATGCGTCCACGCGTGGCCCGCTTACAGGACTCGGGCGCTGCGCTCCCGGTACGCCGCTTGCCGACACGCGTCAGAGCAGTACTGGCGATTGGCGCGTCCCATCATTGAGGTACTACACCGGAGACAGGTGTGACTAACCGGGCCACGCTGCGGTCGCACCACTCCGGATGCGGCGAGACGGCATCGACGAGAGCAGGTGTGGTGTCGGCACCCCGCCCGAGCGCCCCGAACGACCAGCACTCCGCAGCCTGCGCATGGCGCAGGGTCCGTGGCGTGGCGGCCGCCGTACAACCCGGCCACCCAAGCTCGCTCTCCGTCGGTACCGGTCAAGGCGAACCCGCCCGGGGTGTAATGATCGATGCAGACCAGGAAATCCTGAGTCGCCTGGCCGAGGTGGCCGCCCCATCGGTACTCGCCCCTCACCCGGTAGACAGGCTCCCCCGGGCGGGGCATGCAACCACAGACAGGCCCCGTCCTCAACTGCATGAAACGCAACGGTACAGGCCGCGCCGACACCACAGCGCCGCCGGTCCACCAATGCCGTCGCTGCCCCTCAGGTACCGGCGAGTTGACCAACCGGTCCAATCTCTACGGATAGAACTGGGCAACGCCACCACGCTCGACCTTCCTCTCCGTCCCCGGCCGTTACGAGCGGATGGGTGTCCGGATGGAGGGGGCAGGGGGGCCACAACCGCCCGATCACGTCGAGTACAGCGTCCTGCGTCTGGTCGGCGATTGCCCGAACCTGGACCGCCCGGGGTTCGTCGCGGTTGACCTGGATCGAGCGCAGGGGTGTGCCCGGATCTGCGCCGTAAGTCATCTGAATGAGAAGCGTGGACGCGTGCCACTCGTACTCGGCGACCGCCTCTACCTGGAGATTGTGCAGAACCGCTCCCGCATCGCGCATGACGGGCTGTAACGACTCGGGAACCTCTGATGCATCAACCATCGGACCACCCTCGCACGTGTGCGGTGGATGAGACCCGGCAACCCAATCGTCCGTTCAGGTAAGCCCTTCGATAGCTCTTGTCCAAGCTGCCAGACTTGGCGGTCGGGATCGGGGATGGTGCAAACATCCCCGGCCTCCTGCCTTCACCTCCGGGAGCGTTTCGCTCACCAAAGAGTTGGTCGACGTGCGAGCCAGTACCAAGGCCTTCCTCGGCGCCGGCGTAGTCTGCGCGCTAATCCTTATCGAGGTCTTCACGATTGAGGGTGTAGTATCGGCCTGCCCCCGCCTCGAGTGCTCAGCCGGCTGCCCGGGATCCCCACAGCGTGCTCCGGCTGCTGACGCCCCACCCGATCACGAGCAGGACTGCGAACACGGCGGCGAGGACGGCGACGTCGACCGGGCCCGTCGAAACGATCAGAGCGCCGATCCCGGCCAGAACTGTGACGCCGACCGCGGTGCCGACGTCCTCGCCTAGTCCGAGCACGACCCCGCCGTGCGCTCGGTTCGTGCCGTTCTCGGCGCGGAATCCCTTGAACGTCAGCGCCATCACCTTGGGATACACGACGCCCATCGCAGCCCCGATCAGGACGGTCACGATCCCCAGCCCGACCGCGTGGCCCAGGCCGGCGTGCAGCATAGCCCCGACCGCGACCAACGCCGCCGCGACCGGAAACACTATCGCGGCAAGCCGATAAGCTTCGCGCTCAGATACATGCGCACCCCACCCCGTGACACTGATCAAGCCCCACGTGAGCGGGCCAAGCGACACCAGCACCGTCCCGACGACGCCGCTCGCGTCGATGTACTCGGTCGACAGCAATGGCACGAACGCGTTGATCCCGAAGTAGCCCCCGCACACCAGAGCCAGCACCCAACTGCCCGCCTGCGCACGACGCTCCGCAGGCACCGTCAGTACTAGCGCGCGGCGGAAAGGTGCCATTAGCACCACGATCAGCAGAACCACCCCCGCCGCGACACCCCACACGGTTGCCGACGCGACGCACACCTGCGCGGCCGCCAGGCCCGCCGCGATCGCGACGAACGCCCACGGCCCCCGAACCTTCGGAGCAACCGCAGGACGTTGCCACCCGACGGCGCGTAGCGATCCAGCCATCAAACCTCGGGCGATTAGCACGAGTACCGCCGGCCAGACCATAGTGGCTCGCCACCCCCACGCCACCAGCAGCACCCCGTTGATCGCCGGGCCAACCAGAGCCGGTGCGATCCACATGATCGCGTATAGCCCGAAAACTCGCTCCCGCTTGCTTCGCGTCCGGATACACCTCGGAGATCACGCCCATCCCCAGGCCGCCCATCAGCCCCGCCGCGACACCGCGCAACGCCAGCCCGACAACGAGCGCCCACATCGTCGTCGCGGTCGCCGACATCACGACACCCGCGATCAGCACGATGGTCGAGATCAGCAACTGCGCCTGCGCGCCGATCCTGCCGTACAGATACGCCCCGAACCCCAGGAACGCGATCCCGACGATCCCTGTCGCCGTCACGGCCGCCCCGTAGAATTGCAGCCCGCTCAGCTCAGCGGCACCGACCGGCAGCACCGCAGAGTAGCTCAACCCGGTCACACTCGCCGCGAACTCCGCCAACAACAACGCAGCCAGCAACCGTCCGCGCGCACCCGCGAATAGCTCCCCAAGACCTGAACTCTCCCCACCAGCCATCACGACGACACTATGCCGTCACCCAGGACCCCGCACCCAACTACACCCTCAACTGCGATGAGCCCCTTATTGCCGCCCTGCTGAACTACATCGGACAAGGATCCAGGCCGGCCTGGTACTGGTACATCCCACTCCCCGTTCTGATCATCGTCCTCGCGATCATCCTGCGGCGCCGCGGCCAGTGACGTCGCCCGTGGACGCGAGCTAAGCCGTATCGGCGGATCCTCCTGCACCTTGGGACAGAGAGTCGAGACGCATACCCGTTTGACCCACCGGCCACCGCGGGCACCGAACCCTATAGCGGCACGTTCCTCCCGGGGATGAACGACCGTCAGGCTCCGCCGGTTGACGGACTACAGCCGGCGGGGCCGCCTCCGTTGCTACACCCGACGGACCGGTAGAAGCGAGGACCTCGATCCTCCACCGACATGGCACGGCATGGCACTCCAGCCCGCCCCAACACCAGGGGAAGCCATGACCATCCCCCGCAATCCGCGCATCGTCGGCCGCGTCGTCGCACACCGCAACGACGCTGACCTCTACCGCCAGCACCAAGCCCAGGAACTCCTCGGCACCGCTGGGTTCGAGCATGACCAGGACGGCAGCTGGCATCCGGTGGACGTTTCCTCGCGTGCCCTCAATATGCCCACACTCGACCCGAAAATGTTCTGATTTCGACTGATCCATGCTGATGAGAACCGCCAGTTGACGGCATGTTTCGCGTCCTGAACAGCGGGTTCGCTCGCCCTCTTGTGGCGGGATCGGCGCCACCGCCGGCGAAACACTACTCCGCGAGACGGCGACCTGTGACGGTGCCGCTGCTGGCGGCCGCGCTCGTCATACTCATCATCGGCTCCTATCCGGCCCTGGGGAATGCGCGTTCGACTCGCCGGGCCGCGCAGGCTGCCGGCGCTGCGGAGATGAGATGCTGAGTTGTGTGAATGCCGAGGCGGAGGTGTGGGCTCGTAACTTTGGCGCGGTGGTCGAGTTGCGGCATGACACGGGTCGCCTTCCGCGGACCGGAGCTTCGGCATCCCAGCGCGAGCGGGTCCTCGGACGTTGGCTGCATGCGCAGCGACGTGAGCTTCGCCGCGGGGAGCTCGACCACGACAGACGCTCGCAACTCGACCACGCGGTGCCCAGTTGGCGAGGCGCGTCGCGGAAGATGCCCGGGCGCTCTGATTGAAGGACGAAGCCGGTAGTGTCTGGTTCGCCCTCCCCACCTGAGCCGCTCCTCGGTTCGTGGAACATGCGCAAACCGCGAAGGGCGCTGTCCGGGAGTGCTTGCGCAGGTCAACATGGCCGGGCAGCGAGTTCGGATTGATCATGGCGTCGGAGATGACCAGCCACACCTCCGGCCGGGATGCGCACAGCGGTTGCCCGGAACGCGACGTCCTCACCACTGGCCGACATCAGAGCCCAAGACATCACTGCGCCCGCCTAAGGCGACGCCGGCGACGATCACGGGGGACGACACGGTGGTCCGCCCCAGCGTTGGTGTAGTTATCCAGCAACGCGTAGCAGACCTGCTGGTCGGCCAGGGGACCCGTCGCCGACCCACCCAGAGCCGATCATGCCGACGATCAACATGCTCCCGCCTTGCGGATGCTCTCCACTCCGC